>JARLHH010000240.1 GCA_031292335.1 Candidatus Limnocylindrales bacterium
CCGTCCCAGCACGGGCCCGGTCGGGCCGAGGCCATCCAGCCGTTGAGGTCGGTGTCGTTCAGGACGCCGATCGGCCGATCCAGCTCCGGCGCCAGCGCGACCGCCCGCGCCGGGCCTGCCGGGTTGCCGCCGGGAAGCTTCCCGCCCGCACCGGCCGGCCCGCCCATGCCCGCCACGTGCGCGACCGGCGCCACGAACAGCCCCGGCTGCTCGTCGTCGAGCGGATCGGCGACGTCGACGCCGATGCAGGCCAGCCACTGCCCGCCGGGCGAGAACGACGGCGAGCCCGCGTAGCCGGCCAGGCGGACCACCTCGCGCGGTTCGCCCCCGGCCGCCGGGACCATCCAGATCGACGGGCCGGGCCGGGTGTCCGCGCCGGGACGCGGGTCGGCGGCAAAGGCGATCCAGCGGCCGTCCGGTGCCCAGGCGATCCCCCGAACGTCGGCGTCGGCATGGGTCAGCCGGCGGGGCCGAGCCCCGTCCCGCGTCGCGACGACCCAGACCTGGTCCCGCCGGTCGCGGTGGCCGACCTCGTCCGCCCGCCAGTCGGCCCGCGTGATCCGTCGCGCGGTGACGACCCGGCCCTTCGTCTCGGGGCCGACGATGCCGCGAGCGGCCGGCTCGGCCGCCACGATCGCGAGCCGGGTTCCATCGGGTGACCAGGCCAGCTCGCTGACACCGTGCCCGGGCACCCAGAGGACCCTGGGCTCGCCGCCGTCGAGGCCGGCCAGCATGACCGCCGTCGGGCGGCCGGCTTGGTCCGGGAACGCGCGCAGGAACGCCAGCCGCCGGCCGTCGGGGCTCACGCGGGGCGCCGTGTCGCGGACGGCGCCGACCGTCAGGGCCCTCGGCGACCGCGCCCGCCCGAAGTCGACGAGCTGCAGGTGCGACCGGTAGGTCTCCGCGTGCACGAAGCGTCGGACGACGACGGCGCCGGTTCCGTCGGGGAGCGGGTCGTGCTCCTCGAGCACGACCTGGCGACGCAGCAACCGGGCTGCCGGGATCGGCGCCGAATCCTGCTCGGACATGCGTCGAAGCCTACCCGTCCACCAGCCGGCGCGACGCCCGGGTGTGACGCCGGGATCCGCCCAAGGCTACCCTCAGGAGATGCAGCAACCCACCGCCCCCGGGATCCGCGAGCGTCTCGTGATTGCCCCCGAGGTCGCCGAGGCGCTTCGCGCCGGGCGCCCGGTCGTGGCTCTCGAATCGACGCTCATCAGCCACGGCCTTCCGTACCCGCGGAACCTGGAGGTCGCCGGCGCAGCAGAAGCTGCGGTGCGTGAGTCCGGCGCCGTCCCGGCAACGGTGGCGATCCGGGGCGGCCGCATCCTGGTCGGGCTCGACGCGCCGACGCTCGTGGAGCTGGCCACGGCCGCCGACGTCCGGAAGGTTGCCCGGCCGACGCTGGCGGGAGCCCTCGCGGCGGGCGTGCTCGGCGCGACGACCGTCTCGGCGACGATGCTGGCGGCCAACGCGGCGGGCATCCGCGTCTTCGCCACCGGTGGGATCGGCGGCGTGCACCCGGGGGCCTTCGAGACCGCGACGGCGCCGGACGGGAGCCGGCGCCCACCCAGCCTGGACGTGTCCGTGGACCTCCAGGAGCTGGCCATGACGCCCGTCGTCGTCGTGTGCGCGGGTCCGAAGGCGATCCTCGACGTGGCCGCCACGCTGGAGGTGCTCGAGACGCACGGCGTTCCGGTGGTCGCCGTGGGAACCGACGAGCTCCCCGGCTTCTTCTCCTGTTCCTCCGGGATCACGGCGCCCCAGCACGTGGACGGGCTCGCCGCGGCGGCGGACCTGGTCCGGACGCACCTTGCCCTGGGCCTCGGGTCGGGCGTGCTGCTGTGCGTGCCGGTCCCGACCGCGGACGAGCTGCCGCGGGCGGACGCCGTCGCCGCGATCCGGCGCGCGACCGCCGATGCCGCGCAGGCCGGGATCCACGGCCCGGCCCTGACGCCGTGGGTCCTCCAGCGCGTTGCGGAGCTGACCGACGGCAGGTCTCTTCGCGCGAACACCGCGCTCATCATCAACGACGCCCGGTTCGCCGGACGCCTTGCGGCCGCGATCTGACCGGCGCGGCGTCCGGCGTGCTCCTCGGCGTCCCGACCCAGGGCATCCTGGCGTCGATCTCCGATCCGATGGTCCTGTTCGCCTTGTGCGCCTCCACCGCCGTGCTTACACTCGTGAGCTGGATCAGCTTCCATGCATTCGAGCGCGCGGCACGCGAGCGCGGCCTGCTCGACCAGACCACCGGCAGCTGAGCCGGGGGAAGCCCGCGAGGCGGGCCGCGGCGACGAGGAGGGACGATGCGGATCTACGAGGGGAGCCCGCGCCAGGACTACGAGGAAGTGCTCCGCTCGATCGGCGCCTTCCTGGACCAGCGCGGCATGCACGACGCCTTGCTGGTGGAGGCGCCCGACGGCTTTATCGTGCAGGGCCTCACGGTGGAGGGCGACCAGAGCACCTGGTCCGAGAACGTCGGCCATCAGGCCAAGGAGACGCTCACGTTCCTCGACGACGACATCGCCCGCTTCATGGAGGAGGCGCTGGCGCGTCGCAACGCGGCGGCTGCGCCGTCCGACTGGGCCAACGCGGGCTACTATGAGAAGTCGTTCCGGGTCCTCGGTCGCTGGATCGACGAGCAGAAACCCCACGACATCTTCTTCTTCGAGCAGGGCGGCGCGTTCGTCGTCCGACTCCACCGGGTCGGTCCGGCCGGCGGCCATCACACGCTTGCGGAGTTCACGAAGGACGACATCGAGACGATGATCGGCCAGGCACCCCAGGCACGCCGGGCCTAGGGAGACACGCGTTCCAGCGAAGGAGGTACGGCCCATGAAGGCCCTCAAGATCGTGGCGACGGCCCTCGGTGTCACGCTCGCCGCGCTCGTCGTCATCCCGCTCGTGGTCCTGGCCGGCCTCTTCGTGTGGCTGAAGCTGACCGAGGAGAGCGACGAGGAGACCCTCGAGCTCGAGCAGGAAGGCACCTAGGCTACCCGTCCGGTCCAACCCCCGGGCCAGTCTCCTGCGGCCCGCCGGCACAGGCCGACGGGCTCCTCCTGCGTCAGGCCCAGCGATCGAAGCGCGCGAACTGCTCGAACGGGAGCCAGCCGCGCCTGAGCGAGGGCGAGCGGACGTCGGGCAGCGGACGTCCGACGGGCATCACGCCGATGGGAACGAATTCCCCGGGGATGCCCAGCGCCGCGCGGATGGCGTCCGGGTCGAAGGCGCCGGCGAACCCGGACGCGAGGCCGGCGTTCACCGCCGCCAGCATGACGACCATCATGGTGGCCCCGATGTCGACCCACCAGTAGGGGATCGGCCACTCGATCTCGGACCCATCGTCCGTGAGCTTGTCGGGCTCGCGGTAGCGCCGGTGGTAGATCTCGGCGGAGACGCAGGGGATGAATTGGGCGGCGCACTCGGAGATCCAGGGCCCGAACTCGCCGTCCGCTTCCTCTCCCGCGGCGCGGGCCACCGCGCGGCGCAGGTCGGGGTCGACGACCACCACCAGGCGCTGGCCCTGGCTGAAGCCGGCGGACGGCGTGCGCTGGGCCAGGCGCGCAATCGCCTCGATCGTCGCCCGCTCGACCCCGCCCTCCTCGAACCGGCGGACGGCGCGCCGCTTCATCACGACGTCGCGGAATTCCATCGCTTGCTCCCTGCCCTGGGCAATCGGCCTCTGGCGCCTCCGCCCACTTTCCGGTAGCATCGGAAAAACCCCGGAGGAGCACCGCCCATGGCGAAGTATGTCTTTGTGACCGGAGGGGTCACGTCCTCTCTCGGGAAGGGCATCACCGCCGCCAGCATCGGTCGCCTCCTCAAGGCGCGCGGGATCTCCGTTTCCGTCCTGAAGCTGGACCCGTACATCAACGTGGATCCGGGCACCATGTCGCCGTACCAGCACGGCGAGGTGTTCGTGACCGACGACGGCGCCGAGACCGACCTCGACCTGGGCCACTACGAGCGGTTCATCGACGAGAACCTCTCGCAGCTCTCGAACGTGACCACCGGCCGCATCTACCAGGCGGTCATCGCCAAGGAACGCCGGGGCGACTACCTGGGCGGCACGGTTCAGGTGATCCCACACATCACGAACGAGATCAAGGAGCGTATCCTCCGGGTGTCGCGCGACGGCGGCGCGGACGTCGTCGTGGTGGAGGTCGGCGGGACCGTCGGCGACATCGAGAGCCTCCCGTTCCTGGAGGCCATCCGCCAGATCCGCAAGGACGTGGGCCGCCAGCACGTGCTCTATGTCCACGTCACCCTGCTTCCCGTCCTTGCCGCGACGGGCGAGCCCAAGACGAAGCCGACCCAGCACTCGGTCAAGGAGCTGCGCGGGATCGGGATCCAGCCGGACGTGATCGTCCTGCGCGCCGACCACCCGGTCTCCGAGGAGATCCGCGAGAAGATCGCGCTCTTCACGGACGTTGCCGTGGACGCGGTCATCCCGGCCGTCACGGCCGCCACGATCTACGAGGTGCCGCTGCTGTTCGAGGAGTCCGGCCTGGGCGACATCCTGGTGCGCGACCTCGGGCTCGCCGGCACGGCGCGCCCGCCCGACCTGGAGCGCTGGCACCGGCTGGTGGAGCTGATCAAGCGCCCCAAGCCGGAGCTGGAGGTCGCCCTCGTCGGGAAGTACATCGAGCTCCCCGACGCGTATCTCTCCGTCACCGAGTCGCTCAAGCACGCCGGCTGGGCGAACGGGGTCGACGTGAAGGTCCGCTGGATCGATTCGGAGACGCTGACCGACGAGAACGTCTCCGGGACGCTTGCCGGCGCCGCCGGGATCCTCGTGCCCGGCGGCTTCGGCCACCGCGGAATCGAGGGCAAGGTCCTCGCGGCGCGGTATGCCCGCGAGCACCGGGTCCCGTATCTCGGGCTCTGCCTGGGCCTGCAGTGCGCCGTGATCGAGTTCGCGCGCGCCGTCACGGGCTCGGCCGACGTCAACTCGACCGAGTTCGACATGTTCACGGCCCACCCGGTCATCGACTTCATGCCGGACCAGCGAGACCTGGAGGAGAAGGGCGGGACCATGCGCCTGGGGCTCTACCCGGCGCGCTTGCTGCCCGGCTCGAAGGCCCACCAGGTCTACGGCGACGAGGTGGTCTACGAGCGCCACCGCCACCGCTTCGAGGTGAACAACCGGTACCGGGCGCTCCTCGAAGGGGCGGGCATGGTCCTCTCCGGGCAGTCGCCGGATGGACGACTGGTGGAGATCGTGGAGCTCCGCGACCACCCGTGGTTCGTGGCGAGCCAGTTCCACCCCGAGTTCAAGAGCCGGCCCGAGCGGCCGCATCCCCTCTTCGACGGGTTCATCGCGACCGCGGTTGCCCTGCGCGACGGCCGCGAGCCGGTCCTGCGGGCGAGGCGAACCGGCGTGCCGGCGATCGATGTCGCGCCGGTGCCCGACCCGACGACGGCCGATTCGGCCAGGGACGCTGAGGCGCCCTGAACCGGGCCGGCAGGACCATCGCCGAGGCACCGTTCCCGACAGCTGACCTGTCCTTTCGCCCGGATGGAGGCCACCCATGAAGCTCTTCCTCGATTCCGCCGATCTCGACGAGATCCGAACCGCCGTCCGCTGGGGCGTTGTCGACGGGGTGACGACGAACCCCAGCCTGTACGCGCGGGTCGGTGGCTCCTATGACGACGTTCTCCGCGAGATCTGCAGGCTGACGTCCGGCCCGGTGAGCGCCGAGGTCGTCGCCGATGACGTGGACGGGATGCTCGATGAGGGCCGCCACTTCGCGAAGCTCGCCCCGAACATCGTGGTCAAGGTGGCGATGAGCGAGAACGGCCTGGAGGCCATCAGCCGCTTCGCCGAGGAGGGGATCCGGACCAACTGCACCCTGATCTTCTCGGCCAACCAGGGGCTCCTCGCGGCGAAGGCCGGGGCCAGCCTCCTGTCGCCGTTCGTCGGGCGCCTCGACGACATCAACGAGGAGGGGATGAATGTCATCCGGGAGCTGGCGGACATCGTCAACCTGCACGAACTCGACAGCGAGGTCCTGGCGGCATCCATCCGGCACCCGCGCCACGTGACGGACGCGGCGCTGGCCGGCGCCCACGTCGCAACCCTGCCGTTCAAGGTGCTCCGCCAGATGATCCACCACCCGCTCACCGACAGCGGGATCGCCCAGTTCAAGGCGGACTGGGCCCAGGCTCGCGCCGAGGCCGCCGCCAAGGGCTGACGCGCCGGAGGTGCGGCACCTCGACTCCGTCAGCCTCGCCATTGCCTTGCCATTGACGGGGAGCCGCCGCGGCGCGTATCCTCGCGTTGTCCCACACGCACCGTCCGCCGCGGCTCGATTCCGCGCCGGTGCGCAGTCCCCCAGGCCGCCGTCCGCGGCCGCACGTTTCAGGTGACCCCTCTCCCATGCCCTCCAACGCCCCCGATCCGCGCACCCGCAACCGCCGTCCCCGACGGCGCCCGCAGGGCCAGCGCCCTGCCGGCATGCCGGACTACGAGGAGCTGAACGGCACAGCCGACGGCCCGGAGATCGGTGCCGCCGAGCTGCGCGAGATGAGCCCGGCCGAGCTTCGCGCCACTGCCGCGGAGCTCGACGTCGAGACTGTCGCCGCCGACCGGCGTGACGACCTCGTGGACCGGATCCTCCAGGTCCAGTCGGAACGGCTCGGGCAGGACTACGGCACCGGCATCCTCGACGTGGTGGACGAGGGCTACGGCTTCCTCCGCCGTCACGGGCTGATGCCGGGGCCGGAGGATGTCTACGTCAGCTCCAGCCAGGTCCGCCGCTTCGGGCTGCGGATCGGCGATCGCGTCAACGGGACCGTGCGCGCCCCGCGCGAGGGCGAGAAGTACTGGGGCCTCCTCCGCGTCGACACAGTCAACGGCGTCGACCCGGATGCCGCGCGCCGGCGGCCGCACTTCGGCGACCTGACGCCGATCCACCCGATCGACCTGCTCAACCTCGAGTCGGACCCCAAGAACCTCTCGCAGCGCCTCGTGAATCTCGTCAACCCGATCGGCAAGGGCCAGCGCGCGCTCATCGTCAGCCCGCCGAAGGCCGGCAAGACGATGCTCCTCAAGAACATCGCCAACGGGATCAGCGAGAACTACCCGGAGGTCCTGCTCATGGTCGCGCTCATCGGGGAGCGGCCCGAGGAGGTCACCGACATGCGGCGGTCCGTCAAGGGCGAGGTCATCTCCTCCACGTTCGACGAGCCGACCGAGAATCACACCCACGTGGCGGAGATGGCCCTGGAGATCGCCAAGCGCCAGGTGGAGACGGGTCGCGACGTGGTGATCCTGCTCGACTCCATCACCCGCCTGGCACGCGCCTACAACCTGGCGCTGCCGCCGTCCGGTCGCACGCTCTCGGGTGGCATCGACCCCATCGCGCTCTATCCGCCGAAGCGCTTCTTCGGCGCCGCGCGGAAGATCGAGGAGGGCGGCTCCCTCACGATCATCGGCACCTGCCTGGTCGACACGGGCTCCCGGATGGACGACGTCATCTACGAGGAGTTCAAGGGGACCGGCAACTCCGAGCTCATCCTGGACCGGAAGCTCGCCGAGAAGCGAATCTTCCCGGCCATCGACGTCCAGCGCTCGGGGACTCGCCGCGAGGAGCTGCTGCTCGAGGAGCCGACCCTCAAGATGGTCTGGACCATGCGCCGGATGCTCTCCGCCGTCGGCACGAACGAGGGCATCGAGCTGCTCCTGAACCGCCTCGCCAAGACCGAGACCAACGCCGCCTTCCTCGCCTCGCTCCAGAAGAGCGCGGAGGCCAGCGCCTAGCTTTGATCACGAGACGACCTTGGGCTTGCGTTTCGCAGGCCGGCCGTCACGTTGCATGGCTGCGCGCCGTCTGCTAGGGTTCGAGACCGACAGGTCAATGCCCGGTCCGTGGGGGGAGACGGGTCAGCCGCGCGAACTGGAGAACCCCAGCCTCCATACCGCGACCACGGACGGCAGTTCGCTCGAGTCATCACGCTCGCGCACGACGCGCCGCCGCCCGTCGATCAGGAGACCGTATTGCAGAAGGCAACGGTCGCCGTGCGCCGCGCGATCGCGCGGCTCCACCGCGACACGACCACCCTGGTATCTCGGGCTCAGACCCAGCGGAGGCCTGGCCTTGGGCTCGCCCGTCGAGCCGCCTCCGCCCTCCATGCCGCGGCGCGCCCGGTCGCGCCTGCGGGTCCCGACGCCGCCGCGTCAACGCGTGACCGCCTTCCGGCCGCCCGTCCGGCATTCCGGCCCCGGCGACTCCTGCACCTGGACTCGCCGGAGCGCGTGGTTCCCGTTCTCGTCGCGGTGTTCCTTCTCGTCGCGTCGCTGAGCGCCGCGCCCGGCTTCGTCGGAGCGGCGACCGGTACGACCAGCTCCGCCGGCGGCGCGCCGCGCCTCGTCATCGGCGGCGCGGGAGGCCCGAACGACGGCCTGACCGGCTCCACCGACACGCCGACCGGCCCGAACGACGGCCTGACCGGCTCCATCGACACGCCGACCGGCCCGAATGACGGCGCCGGGCCCGTCGGCGACACGGGCAGCACCAGCGGGATCGGGACCGACGAGAGCTCGGCGAGCGTCGCCTCGCGCGGAGACGCCCCCACCAGCGTGGCGGGCCAGTTCCTGGAGGACGGGACGCTCCTCAAGCCCGTCGTCGTCGACACGACCGTCACCGACGGCAGCGACCAGCTTCGAACGTACATCGTCCGGTCCGGTGACACCCTGACCGGGATCGCCAGCAAGATGGGCGTCTCGATGATGACGATCTGGTGGGCGAACAAGCTCAACTCCAAGGACGAGCTGCACATCGGCCAGAAGCTCGTGATCCCGCCGGTCAACGGCCTCGTCGTCACGGTCGGCCCAACGGACACGCTCGCCTCGGTCGCGGCGGCCCACCACGTCGATCCGCAGGACATCGTGGCGACCAACCAGCTCACGGACACGACGCTCGTGATCGGCCAGGTGCTGATCCTGCCAGGCGCCCGCGGCGCGGCAATCCCCACGCCGAAGCCCGCCCCTGTCGCCAATGTGGCCTCGGTCAGCAGCGTCGCGAGCAGCGGGTCCGGCACCCCGACGGTCCGCCCGGTCACGGACTACAGCGGAGGCAAGTTCGCCTGGCCGGTCCCGGGCGGGTACATCAGCCAGTACTTCCACTACGGGCACCCCGCCATCGATATCGCGGCGGCGTGGGGCTCGCCGATCGACGCGGCAGCGGATGGCGTCGTCACGTTCGCCGGCTGGCGGAACAACGGCGGTGGCTACCAGATCTGGATCTCGCACGGCAGCGGGCTGTACACGACCTATAACCACCTGTCGTCGATCTCCACCTCCGCCGGGGCCTCGGTCAGCCGCGGCCAGTTCATCGGCCGGGTGGGCGCCACCGGTGACGCCACCGGCCCGCACTGCCACTTCGAGGTCTGGATCGGCCCGATCTGGGACGGCGGCGTTCGCGTCAACCCGCTCGGCTACTTCTGACGCCCGCCGGCTTCGGCCGAGGCGCGTGCGACAATCGGCGGCGATGTTCCTCGACCGCGTGACGATCTGGGTTCGCTCCGGCGACGGCGGCGACGGTGCGGCGACGTTCCGTCGCGAGGCCCACGTGCCGCGCGGGGGTCCCGACGGCGGCGACGGCGGACGGGGTGGCTCCATCCTGCTGCGGGTGGACCCCGGCCTGACGACGCTGCGCGACTTCCGCTTCACCCACCACTTCCGGGCGGAGGCCGGTGGACGCGGCCTGGGAGCGAAGCGGCACGGCCGGTCGGCCGAGGACCTCGTGATCACGGTGCCGCCCGGCACGGGCGTTCTCGACGACGCGACCGGCGAGCTCCTCGCCGACCTGGTGGCGACCCGCCAGGAGGTGACGATCGCCCCGGGTGGCCGGGGAGGCCTGGGCAACGTCCACTTCGCGACCTCCACGCACCGCGCCCCGCAGCACGCCCAGAAGGGCGAGCCCGGCGTGGAGCGGGGGCTCCGCCTCGAGCTTCGCCTGATCGCCGAGGTGGGCCTCGTGGGACTGCCGAACGCGGGCAAGTCCACGCTTCTCGGCGCGCTCACGGCCGCCCGGCCGAAGATCGCGGCCTACCCGTTCACGACCCTCGAGCCGAACCTCGGCGTGATGGACCTCGGCGACCCGGCCGATCGGCGGCCGACGATCGCGGACGTTCCCGGCCTCATCGAGGGCGCGTCGTCCGGCGCGGGCCTGGGCCACGCGTTCCTGCGCCACGTCGAGCGGACGCGGGTCCTGGTTCACGTGGTGGACGGCGCGGCGCGTGACCCCGGCTGGGACCACGACATCATCCGCGAGGAGCTGCGCCTGCACGACCCGCTGCTGCTGGAGAAGCCCCTGGCGGTGGTCTTCAACAAGATGGACCTGCCGGCGGCGCGCGAGGCATGGCCCGCGTTCGAGGCCGCGCGGCGGGCCGAGGGCCTGAACGTCGTCGCGGTGAGCGCAGAGTCAGGCGATGGGCTGGAGCGCCTCCGGGCCCTGATCGGCGAGCTTCTCCCCGACGAGAACGACCCGGTGGATCTGCCGGAGCCGTTCGGGGTGGTCGTCCACCGGCTCGACGCCGCCGGGGACGGCTTCACGATGGAGCGCGAGGGCGACGCCCACCGCGTCCGCGGCAAGCGGATCGAGCGGCTGGCGGCCCAGACGAACTTCGACGTCGAGGAGTCGGCCGAGCGCTTCCAACGAGCCCTCGCCCGGCTCGGGATCGATGCCGCGCTCCGCAAGGCGGGAATCCAGCCCGGCGACACCGTCCGCATCGGCGCGATCGAGTTCGAGTGGGGACCGGACGCCTGGGAGCCCGGCGCCGAGTGAGCGCCCCCGCCGGTCGGCTCGGGATCCTCGGGGGGACGTTCGACCCGGTCCACCTCGGGCACCTCGCGCTGGCCGAGGAGGTCCGCGAGACGCTCGGCCTGGCCCGCGTGCTGTTCGTGCCGGCCGGCGACCCCTGGCAGAAGGCCGGCGCCGGCGTGACGCCGGGTGCCGTTCGATACGCGCTCGTCGAGCGGGCGATCGCGGACAACCCATGGTTCGCGGCGAGCCGCCTCGAGGTCGACCGGCCCGGGCCGACGTACACGTCGGAGACGCTGACGGCCATCGCGGACGCCGAGCGCGCAGCGGGGCACGAGCCCGACCTCTGGTTCATCCTGTCCGCCGAGGCGCTCGCCGGCCTGCCCACCTGGCGCGACCCGGAGCGGGTCCTCGCACTCGCCCGCCTGGCGGTGGTTCCCCGCGTCGATGACGCGGAGGACCTCGCCGCGGCCGCGGCCCGCTTCGGCGCCGACTTCCCGGGGCGGGGCGACCGGGCCGTCTTCCTGCCCGGCCCGCGCCTGGCGGTCTCCGGCACGCTCATCCGGGCGCGCGTGGCCGCCGGCCGCTCGATCCGCTACCTGGTGCCCCCCGCGGTCGCGGCGGCGATCCGGGAGTACGCTCTCTACTCGCCGCCCGCCGAGCCCGCGGTGCGCACACCTTGAGGAGGCCAATGGAGATCGAACCCCAGGATGTCGGAGCCAGGCCGGAGCCAGGCGCCGCGCCGGAGACCCCCCCGACTCCGGGGATCGTCGCGGCACCGCCGCGTCGCCCGGGCCTGCCGGCACGCACGACCCCGCCGCCCGCCAGCGAGCGCCCGCCGCTCGAGGTGGCGCGCCGCGTCGTGGAGCTCGTCGAGGACAAGAAGGCGGCCGACATCGTGCTGCTGGAGATCGCGCCCTTCACGACGGTGGCGGACTACCTCGTCGTGTGCTCGGGTGGCTCCGAGCGTCAGCTGGGCGCGATCGCGGACGCGGTCGTGGAGGGGCTCAAGCACGACGGCCTGCCGATCGTGGGTCGCGAAGGCGAACCGGCCTCGCACTGGGTGCTCATCGACGCCGGTGCGGTGATCGTCCACGTGTTCGCGCCGCCGGAGCGCGAGTACTACGCGCTGGAGAAGCTCTGGGCGGACGCCAGGACGGTCGTCTCGGTCCAGTAGCGCTCGCGCTGCGTCCAGGCCGCCGAGTCGCCTCTCCCGCCGCTCGCGGTCGCTCCCGGCGGCGTCCCATGCCGATGACGTACCCCCGGGGGCGGTACCTGCGGGCTATGCCGCCGGCGGCCCGGGCATCGCAGAATGGCCGGGAAGGCAACCGCAGACGCGGCCCGCCGCGAGGCCCGAGGTTCGAAGTTCCCGATGGCCAGCCTCCGAGATCATTGTCCCGAGTGCACGCGCCGCCTCGTCACCACGCGGTTCGACGCGACGTTTCGGCTGCCAGATCGCACCGAGCGGCTCTGCTTCGGGATCCCCGGCGGGCTGTGCGAGGACTGCCACCAGCTCTATCTCGACCCCGGGCTGATCGAGATGCTCGACCTCGCGGACGGACGCTGCGTCTTCGCGATCGAGAGCGATCTCGTCCTCCAGGAGCAGGCCTGGTCCAGCGCGGACTGACCCCGCACCCGGGCGCCTGCCTGCCGCGTGACGGAGGGCCGCTCAGCGGGCGGCGCGCTCGGCGATCCAGACCAGGAACGCGAGGCGCCGGCGACGGGAGTCCGAAGCGGCCTCGCCCTTCAGGGCGGCGTCCAGCTCCAGGAGGCCTTCCAGCGCGGCGTCGAGCTCGTCGGGTCGCCAGGCGCGGGCCTGCTCCCAGAGCTTCCGGGCCGGGTACTCCTTGAGCTTCAGCTCCCGGGCCGCGTCCTGGATGGACTCGCCGCGGACCTGCGCGTCGCGCACGGAGATCAGCTCGCGGACCCGCCGGTGCAGGACGCTCAGGACGACCGGCTCGGGTGATGCCGCGAGAACGCGCTCGACCAGGTCGGCTGCCTCGCGCGTGCGCCGCGAGCCGACCGCATCGAGGAGCGCCCAGGTCGAGCCGGGGATCGCGTCCACGACGAGCGCGTCCACGTCCTCGCGCCGGATGGGCGCGTCGAGCCGGTAGAGCGCCAGCTTCTCGAGCTCGGCGACGGCGAGCTGGCCCTGCCGCCGTCGGTCGATGTCGCCCTCCCGGACGAACGCGCCGACCCGCCGGGCCAGCAGGTCCGCGGCGGCAGGCTCGATGGGGATGCGGCGCTCCACGGCCCGCTCGCCGATCCAGCGCGCCATCCCGTTCTCCTTGGGCGCGATCAGCTGGCGCACCTCACCGCCGATCGCCCCGACCGCGGCCGCCAGCTCCTCGAGACTCCTGGCGCGTCGCGTCGATCCATCGGTCGGCTCGAGGAAGACGAGCGCATTGCCGGGCGCCACCGCTCCAAGCGTGGCGAGCAGCGCGTCCCGCTCCCCCCGGGCCCGCAGCAGCGGCGCCGGCTCCTCGACCACGACGAGCGTGCCGCCGCCGAACATCGTGGCGGTGGCGACCCGCTCCGCGACGTCCGTGACCCGGATGCCGGAGCCGGCCACTCGCCAGGGCGTGAGCGCCGGTCCGCCGGCCGCCGCGTCGCGGCCAAGCGCCAGGGCCGCCGCCTCCAGGCCGTACCCGTCGTCGCCGTAGAAGTACCCGAGCGGCGGGCGCGCCGGCGTGCTCACCCTGCCGTCCGCGCCGTGGCGATCGCGTGAGCCGTCCATGGCAGGCGCTCGACCGCCTCCGGCGCGACCCGGGCGAGGTCGCAGACCAGCCGCTCGAGGCGCGCGGCGCGCCGGCGCACGGCCGTCGCCTCCTCGTCGCTCCAGCCGTGCCAGGTCGCGGTCGCCGGGTAGCGGCGCGTCCAGTCGTCGAAGCGCGATGCCATCGGCACGCGACGCTGGCCCGCCCGCTTGTCGGCGTACGCCACGATGAGCTCCTCGGGGCTCGCCTGATCCAGCCAGGCGTCGACGCCGGGTGCCGCCAGACGGGTCACCGGGTGCCCGGTCACGGCGGGCGCGAGCTCGGCGTGGCCGCGGGCCGTGAGCCAGGCCGCGCTTCCCGCGCCGTGGGGGAGTGCCCTGACGGGATCGCCCGGCGGGAGCACCTTGTCGACGTCGTGCAGGAGGGCCGCGGACTCCACGAGCGCGCGGTCGACGGGATGGCCCACGGCGGCAGCGCGGAACGCGAGCCAGGCGGCAATCTCCGCCACTGCCCGCACGTGGCGCACGTGCCAGGGCGGCGGCTGGACCGACAGGAGAAGAGCGGCGGCGGCGGCGCGCCCGGGAACGGACATCGGCTCGATGATACGTGACCGCCACCCGCGCCTCGAACGGTGCCGGCAACGGAGCGCCATCCGGGGGAGTCCCGACGGTCGCCTCGCTCTCGCCGCGGCCGTCGCCGGCCGATTGGGCCCCGGTGGCGGGTGTCCGAGTCCGGCCGGTGCGGACGCTGAGCGCGTGCCCGTCGAGGGTCACGTCCAGCGTTCCGTCCAGGTCCGTGCGGTACGTCGCGACGCCGTGGGCGACCAGCCGGGCGAGGGTCTCCGGCGTGGGGTGACCGAACGTGTTCCTGGCCCCGACCGAGATGAGGGCCACGGCCGGGTCGATCGCGCTCAGCAGGGCGTCCGTCGTCGCGGTCCGGCTCCCGTGGTGGGCCACCTTGAGGACGTCGACGTGGGGGAGCCCGCGCGCCACCAGGACGGGATCGACTTCCTCCTCGATGTCGCCGGTGAGCAGGAAGCGCTGGGAGCCGACCGCGCCGAGCAGCACGATCGACACGTTGTTGATCCCGGTTCCCGTGTCGGGCGGAGCGCGCGGCACGCTGCCCGGATCCGGCCACAGCACCCGGAACGAGACCCCGTCGAGCGCGAAGCGGTCTCCCGTCGAGAGGGGGGTGCTGTGCATCCCGCGCAGCGAGAGCGCCGTCTCGAGGGCCGCGTACGCCGGCCCCGGACCGGTCATGCCCGGTTCGAAGAGGCGCCCGACCTGGTAGCGCTCCAGCAGCAGCGGGAGGCCTCCCGCGTGATCCTCGTGCGGGTGGGTGAGGACCACGAGATCGATCCGCCGGTCCCACGGCGGGATTCGCGCGTCCAGCGCCACGAGGAGGCGATCGGGGTCGGGCCCGCCGTCGACCAGCAGGCGTCCGCCCGCCGGTGTCTGGACGAGGATGGCATCACCCTGGCCGACGTCGAGCGCGACCAGGTGGACGCGACCGTCCGGGCGGGTCGCCGCGGCAACAGCTGCCCCGCCGACCGCGAGCGCGATGACGACGGCGACGGCCCGCACGGTTCGATCGAAGCGCGGCGGGTGAACATCCTGGCGACGCGCCCTACCGGCCGCCGCGACGCCGGTGCCTCGAGCGGAGCCGCCGGGGCTTGCGATCCGGGCCTGCGAGCCCGGGTACCGTCCACGCGAACGGAGCGAGCGCGGCGAGAGCAGGTGGGCGATGCGCCTTCGCGCTCCGACGGCGAGGAGCAGGGCCGCGGCAATCCCGCCGAGCGCCGCCCCGGTCGCGGGCGGAAGCGTCAGCCCCGCGAACGGCAGGTCCGCGGCCGCCTGGACGATCGCTGCCAGCAGCCCGATCACGAGCGCACCGGGCAAGCCGAGCAGCATCGCGACGACTGCCGGGGCACCGGCGCCGGCCAGGAGGCCGCCGACCAGGGCGAGCGTCCCCGTCGCCATCGCCGCCGGCACGAGCGGAACGACCACGAGGTTCAGGAGCGGGGACAGGGGAGCAAGCCGGCCGAAGGTGAGCAGCACGATCGGGAGCGTCGCCGCCTGGGCCGCCAGCGAAACGGCGAGGCCCTCGATGATGAACCCGGGCAGACGCGGGAGCCGCGACCGGAGGCCGGCCTCGACGGCCGTGCCCCAGGCGAGCAGGCCGGCGGTCGCGGCCGCCGAGAGCTGGAACCCGGCGTCGGTGACGGTTCCCGGGGTGGCCACCACGATGATCACGATCGCCCACGCGAGCGCCCGGGCAGCGGTGCCCGGGCGGCCCGTCTCGCGCGCCAGCAGGGCGACGCCGGCCATCACGGCCGCGCGCAGCACCGACGCCGAGGCGCCGGCGAGGATCGTGTACAGGGCGATCGCGCCGATCGTCGCCACCGCCCGCCGGCGCCGGGCCCACGCTCCCAGCAGGGCCGCGACCAGCCCGGCGACGAGGGCGATGTTCCAGCCGGAGATGGCGACGACGTGGGAGAGGCCGGTGGTGGTGAAGTCCGCCGCCAGGTCGCGATCGACTCGCTCTCGCAGCCCGATCAGGATGCCGGTGGCCAGGCCGGCAGCAGGCTCGGGGAGCGCCCGCGCCAGCGCATCGCCGGCGTCCGCCCGGATGCCCTGGACGAGCCGGTCCGGGTCGTCTACCGCAGGCAGCGCCCGGACCGAGCGCGTGGTCAGGGTCGCCGAGACGCCGGTCCGCGCAAGGTAGGCGCCGTACGCGTCATCGGGCGGTGACCGCAGCGCGCCCGCGACTTCGACCCTGTCGCCGGCCCGCAGCTGCGGATAGCGGGGCGCCGTGATGTCGATCCGCAGCCCGATGCCGTCGTCCAGGCTCCCCGTGAAGCGCTGCGTGCCCTCTCGGGGCGCCGCAAGGGCCACGACGCGGACCGTCCACGGGCCGTCGCCGTCGGGCAGCACGATCGGCCTCCCTGACCCCTGGGCGGCACCTCCACCGGAGGCCACCCGGACGAGGATGACCGCCGCACCGAGAGCCGCCGCGGCGGTGGCGCGAGCGGCCGGTCGGCGCCCGAGGAGCCAGAGCCCGAGGGCGACGATCGCCAGCACGGCGGCGAGCGCCGGCACCAGCTCGACGAGCCGGCCGTCGCTGGCGAGCAGCGCGGCCGCGACCGCTCCGAGCGCGAGGCCGACCGTGCGGTTCACCGCGCGCTGACGGTCACGAGGCCCGCGAGCTTCGCGAAGGTGGCGGCGCCGACCAGCTTCCGCGTCTGCAGCTCATCGACCGTGGCGAACGGACGATCCTGGCGACTGGCGATGATCTTGGCGGCCGTCACCGGGCCGATGCCGGGCAGCGTGTCGAGCTCGGCCGCCGTGGCCGTGTTGAGGTCCACGAGCGCGCTCGACCCGCCGCCCGAGGCTTGCCCGCCGGCGGCCCCGGGGGAGCCCGGCGCCGCGAGTGCCGGATCGTCGCGCGACGGCACGCGGACCTGGATGCCGTCCGTCAGCGGTGCCGCGAGGTTGAGCGCCTGCGCCGCGGCCGCGTCCACCCGCGGCCCGAATCCACCGGCCGCAGCGATGGCGTCAGCGACCCGCGACCCGGCGGCGAGGTGGTACACCCCCGGGTGCAGGACCGCCCCGGCCACGTCCACGACGAGGCCCGGGCCCGCGACGAGCGCGGCATCGGGCGCAGACGAGCCGGTCGCCGCGTTGATACCCGCCACGTCCGCGACCGCCCCGTCGATCTCCAGCGGGCCCGGGCGAGGGCCGGACAGCACCAGGAAGGCGGCGACCGCTGCGGCAAGCAGCGCGGCGATCCCGAGGGCCGCAACCGCGACCGCGTGGCGGGTGCCCGGCAGCAGGACCCCCGCCGCACGGGTTTCCGGAGGGGCCGCCGCCCCCTCGTCGGGGGCATCGAGGACACGCCACGGGAAGTCTCGTTCCACGTGCAGCTCCCCGGCGGGACTGCGGCGGCGACGAACGGTTGGCCTGGCCCGTGGCGGGCGGCAAACCACCGACCGTGCTCCACCCCTGGGGGCGGGGCACCGTCGGGACCTGAGCGCCCGGTGCGCTGGGGGCAC
>JARLHH010000036.1 GCA_031292335.1 Candidatus Limnocylindrales bacterium
CCGGCCATCCGCCGCGACGGGAGCGCCCTCAGCCGGCGACGCCGCGTGCATGCCCTGGGTCACCAGGTGCTCGGCGCCGTGCTGGAGCTCGCGCCAGATGACCTCGACTGTCGCCAGCGAGTCGCAGTCGGCCGCGGCCTTGTCCGGGCGCAGGCGTGCGATCCGCGGGAAGCGCAGCGCAAAGCCCGACTGGTGCCGGCCGCTCCGCATGATCACGTCGAAAGCGACCTCCACCACGACGGCGGGCTCGACGATCCGGTAGCGACCGTGGCGGGCCAGGGTGTGCGCCTCGAACCAGGTTGTGCGCTCGGCGATCTCCGCGTCGGTCAGGCCGCTGTATGCCTTCCCGATCGTGACGAGCTCGCCCGTCGCGTCGTCCCGCACGGCGAATGTGTAGTCGGACAGCACGCCGTGGCGCTTGCCGTGGCCGCCCTCGACGCCCACCACGACACAGTCCAGCGTGGCAAGCGCCTTCTTCATCTTCAGCCAGCCGAAGCCCCGCCGGCCGGGGGCGTAGGTGCTGGCGGGGTCCTTGACCATCAGGCCTTCGTTTCGGCGCGCCCGCGCGGCGACGAAGACCGCCTCCAGCTCGTCGGTCGACCCGACCTGGACCAGGCGCGAGAGCGCGAACCGGGCCGGCTCGGCCGCCGGGAGACCAAGCGCCTCGAGGCGTGACCGGCGTTCGGCGAGGGGCCGCGCGAGGAGCGGCTCCACGTCGCCGTCCCGCGGCCCCAGCGCGAGCGCGTCGAAGGCGACGTAGGCGACCGGCACCTCGTCCCGGAGTGCGCCGGACGGCTCCTTGCGACCGAGCCGCCGCTGGAGGGCCAGGAACGGGAGGACGACGCCGTCGCGGTAGGCGAGCAGCTCGCCGTCGAGGATCCCGTCCCAATCGAGGTGCGCCGCGGCGTCGACCACCTCCGGGAACTGCCCGCTCACGTCGTGGAGGTCGCGGCTGAAGAGCCGCGCCTCGGCCCCTCGACGGTGGAGCTGGACGCGGATCCCGTCGTACTTGTCCTCCGTCCAGACCACGGGTCCGAGTCGCGCCATGATCTCGGCCGCGTCCTCCGCGGGGGAGGCCAGCATGAACTGGAGCGGCCGGAAGAGATGGAGGCGAGCGCGGCCCAGGCGCCCGTCGCGGGCCAGCACGGCGGTCTCGCCGATGTCGCCGGTGAGCATGGCCGCGTTCGCGACGTCCGCTGCGGGTCGCTCGAACGCGGCGGCGATCGCCGCCTGCAGGAGGCCCTCGCGAAGCCCGATCCGGAGCTCGCCGGACAGGATCTTGACGACGTATGTGGCGCTGATCGCGTCGCAGCGCCGGAGCAGCGCCTCGAAGATCGCCGACTTGGCGGCCGGTCCGCTTGCCGTCTCGATCGCGGCGAACGCGGCTTGCACGTCCGGAACGGTCGGCGGCGCCTCGAGGCCGGCAGAAGCCGCCTGGTCGCCCTGCTCGACGTGGGCGTCGCGGGCGGCCATGAGGTCGCCGACGGCCAGGCCCAGGTCGGAGTGGCGGTCGTAGGCGGCCGCCAGCGCGAGGCGGTCGACCCCGGCGACACGCGCGACGGCGTCGGCGATCGTCGCCCAGCCCAGGCCGGCGGCCCGGGGATCCGACTCCGGGAACGCACGACCGGAGAAGTACACCACCGCGTCGCGCAGCGCGTCCGGCTCCACGTCGCGCAGGTAGTCGGCGAGGAGGCGCGTCTTCTCGGACGTCCGGGTCGTGGCGGCGATCCGCGCGGCCGCGAGGCTCCACCGGCGCATGTCGGCGATGGTATACGCTCGCACCCATGCGAGCTCGGAGCTGGTTCCCCGCCGCGGTCCCCGGCCGGACCGTGGTGCTGCGTCCCCACACGGGGAGCAACCTGCCCGCCTTCAAGCGCTGGTACGGCGACCCGGAGATCGCCCGGCTCACCCGGTACCAGGAAGGGCCGATGCGCGCCGACGAGGTGGAGCGCTTCTTCGAAGCGCGCGTCGCCGGCGCCGGATCGCTGGCGCTGGCCATCCATCTCGCGGACTCGGGCCGGCTGATCGGCACCTGCGCCTTCAGCCAGCTGGACGGGGACAACGGATCGGCGCTCTTCCACATCACGATCGGCGAGCCGGACTGCTGGGGGCGCGGGTACGGTTCGGAGGCAACCGCGCTCATGCTGGATCACGCGTTCGGGGCGCTCGGGCTCCACCGGGTGGCGCTGGCCGTCTTCGAGTACAACGAGCGGGCGATCCGGGCCTACCAGAAAGTGGGCTTCAGCGTCGAAGGCCGCTCGCGGGAGGCCATCTGGCGCGGCGGGCGCTTCTGGGACGAGATCCAGATGAGCATCCTGGAGAACGAGTGGCGGGCGAACCGGGAACGGGCGCTGGGGCTGGCACCCGCCCTGGGGACGACGCTCGGCGCGGAACGGGCGCCCGAGGTGGAGCGGACCGGCTGATGGCGAGCCAGGGACGGGCCGCGGCGGCGGCCCGGCAGGCGTTTGCCGACCAGGTGGCGGCGACGGGCCACGCGGTGGACAACGCGCGGGCTGCGGCGGCGGGGCTCGAGGCGGCCTTCGCGGCCGGCATCCTCCAGCGCACACCAGCCCTCGACGCGATGCTGCACGACCTCGCTGCCGCGCTGGCCGCGGACACGGAGGCCGGCGAGCGGCTGGGGGGCAAGTCCGCGGAGGCCGCCCGCTTCATCCTCCGCGCGATCGGGCGCGAGCTCGCCAACGCATGAGGGCGGCCCTCTCCAGGCGTGCCGCCGCGATCGCAACGGTCCTGCTCTTCGTGGGTGGCGGCGCCGCGTCGGCGGGCCTCGCCGGGGTGCCCGGGCTGGGCTGGGCCGCCCGGGCGCTCGCCGACGCGAGCCCCTCCCCGTCGGCCGGCAGCGTCGCCGCCAGCAGCCCAGCAGCGGGCGGAAGCCCGTCGTCGGCGCCCTCCGGCCAGCCGACCGCCGCGCCGGGACCGATCATCGGCAGCCCCACGTCGCCGATGAGCGCCCACCTGTCCGGGGACGTCTACGGCTACCTGCCCTACTGGGAGATGGATTCGCGGATCGAGGCCTCGCTCGACTGGAACGCCCTCTCGGTGATCTCGCTCTTCTCGGTCACCCAGGACAGCACGGGCGCCCTCGACAAGACGACGGCCGGCTGGAGGGCGATCACCTCCGCACGGGGCCGGCGAATCGCCGCCACGGCGCGAGAGCACGGCGTGCGGGTCGAGATCACGTTCACCACGTTCGGAAATGCCAGGAACGCCGCGTTCTTCGGGTCGACTGCGGAGCAGGCGGCCACGATCGCCGGGCTGCGCGCCCTCGTGGCGAATGTCGGGGCCGACGGCGTGAACGTCGACGCCGAGCTGATTGCCGGGACGTGGTTCCCGGCCTACGGGTCGTTCGTCGGCAACCTGCGTGCCGCGCTGCGGAAGGACAACCCGGCCGCGACCATCTCGGTCGCCACGAACGGCAACACGTCGGGGGCACGGATGGCGAA
>JARLHH010000001.1 GCA_031292335.1 Candidatus Limnocylindrales bacterium
GGCCGCAGACCGTCATCGACCTGGCCCGGGAGGTCGGCTACGCGGCCCTGCCCACGCACGACGCCGGCGAGCTCCAGGCGTGGTTCACGCGGGGCGCCGACCGCAAGTCGTTGGAGCTGTACCTGGAGGGCTTCGTCCATACCGTCGCGCTGATGCAGACCCGCGACGCGATCGAGCGGGTCAGCGCGGAGTGCGCGGAGGACCTGGCGGCCGATGGGCTGGTCTACGCGGAGGTGCGCTACGCGCCGGAGCTGTCGACGTCGGGCGGGCTCGCGCTGGACGAGGTCGTGGCGGCGGTCCTGGAGGGCTTCGAGCGTGGCATGGCAGCCGCGGCCGCGGCCGGCCGGCCGATCCTGGTCCGCTTCATCTGCACCGCCATGCGCCAATATGCGCGGTCGGTCGAGATCGCCGAGCTCGCGGTGCGCTGGCGCGATCGCGGCTGTGTCGGGTTCGACATCGCCGGGCCCGAGAAGGGCTTCCCGCCGACCCGCCATCTCGATGCGTTCCACCTGGTCCAGCGCGAGAACTTCCACTCGACGATCCACGCCGGCGAGTCGTTCGGGCTGCCGTCGATCTGGGAGGCGCTGCAGTGGTGCGGGGCGGCCAGGCTGGGCCACGGCGTCCGGATCGTGGACGACATCACGATCGACGACGCCGGCCGGCCGCACCTCGGGCGGCTCGCCGCGTACGTGCGGGACCGGCGCGTCCCGCTCGAGATGTGCCCGACCTCGAACCTGCACACCGGCGCGGTGGCGACGCTGGCCGATCACCCGATCGAGCTGCTGCGCCGCCTGCGCTTCCGCGTGACGCTCAACACCGACAACCGGCTGATGAGCGGCGTCTCGCTCTCCAGCGAGTTCACGGCGATGTCGCGGACGTTCGGGATCGGGCTCGACGAGATGGAGTGGCTCACCCTCAACGGCATGAAGTCGGCGTTCGAGCCCTTCGACGGCCGGCTGCGGCTGATCACCGCCGTGATCAAGCCGGGCTACGCAGCCCTGCGGGCCGAGGCCGCCGCCATCGCGCTGGCCTGACGCTCCGGCGCCGGAGGGTTCGGCGCCCGACGGTCCTTCGCCCGCGGGTCTGCGGCGCCCGGGGGTCTAGCGCGGGTCCAGCCCCAGCGTCGCGATGGTCGCCTGCAGCAGCTCGGCCGAGCGACGCAGGCCCGAGGCCTCCTCCGCCGACATCGCCAGGCGCAGCGTCCGTTCCACGCCGCGCCGCCCCAGGACGGTGGGCACGGACAGGTAGACGTCGTCGATGCCGTAGTAGTCGCAGATCAGCGAGCTGACGGACAGGACCGTGGACTGGTCGCGCAGGATCGCCTCGACGATGCGGACCAGGCCCGCGGCGACCGCGAAGGACGTGGCGCCCTTCTTCTCGATGATCTGGTAGGCGGCGTCGCGGGTGGACTCGAAGATCTGCTGGAGCGACCCCTGGTCGTGCCCGATCCCATTGGCCCGCCCGAAGTCGGCCAGCGGCATGCCGGCGATGTTGGCGGAGGACCAGACCGGCACCTCCGAGTCCCCGTGCTCGCCGGCGATGTAGGCATGGACGGAGCGCGGGTCCACGCCGTAGTGCTCGGCGAGGAGCATCCGGAAGCGTGACGTGTCGAGGATCGTGCCCGAGCCGATGACCCGCGCGGCCGGCAGCCCGCTGATCCGGTAGGTCAGGTAGGACAGGACGTCCACGGGGTTCGTGGCGACCACGATGATCCCGTCCGGGTTGGCGCGCGCGACCGCCGGGACGATCTGGCCGAAGATCGCGGCGTTCTTGCGGACCAGGTCCAGGCGGGTCTCGCCCGGCTTCTGCGCCGCGCCGGCCGCGATCACCGTGATCGCGGCGCCGCGGCACTCCTCCAGCGGACCGGACCACACGCGGGCGGTCTTGGCGAAGGGAACCGCGTGCATGAGGTCCATTGCCTCGCCCTCGGCACGCTGCGCGTTGGCGTCCACCAGCAGGATCTCGGCGGCGAGCCCGGAAAGGAGCAGGCCGAACGCGAACGTGGACCCGACGGCGCCGGCTCCCACGACCGCGACCCGGGTGGGGTGCGGCTCGGCGGTGGCCGCCGTCCCGGGATCGCGGGACGTGGATGCGGCGCTCGGGGGCGCGATGTCGGAGGTGTCGCCGGAGGCGAGCTGGCCTGAATCGGGGGCCGTGTCGGGCATGGCCCAATTCTGCCCCCGTTCGGCAGGTCGCGCCGGCGCGTGCGGCGTCCCGCGAAATGCGACCCCGGCGCAACCGATCCGCATCTCCCCGTCACGGTCGGCGTGATGGGCGCCGGACCAAGCGTCCGCCACCATCGGGGGACCCCATCGCCGGGGTGCCGGCGTCCGGATGGCCGCCCGCAACGGAAGGAGACGAGATGGCGAGCAATCCCGCCCCCGAGATGAAGCGGACCCTCAGCCTGACCGGGCTCACGGTCAACGCGATGGCACTGATCGCGCCCGGTGCGTTCCTCTGGACCACGTTCCAGTCGCAGTCGATCCAGTCCAACGGGGGCGCCACCACCGCGTACGACATGGTCCCGGGCCTGGCATTCGCGCTCGTGCTCGCGTTCCTCACGGCCTGGAGCTATGGGGAGCTCGCCAACCTGTACCCCTCCGCGGGGGCAGGGTCCTCGTACTACTTCGCCGAGGCCGCGTTCCTCGAGCGCGAGGAGGCCCTCCACTACAAGTTCGCCCGCCTCGCCAAGTTCGTCGTCGGCTGGATCTCCCACCTGTACTACTGGATCTACCCGGGGATCATGGTTGCCTTCACCGGGACGCTGGCGGTCTACATCCTCGGGCTCTTCGGCGTAGCGCTGACGACCCCGTTCGAGATCGCCCTCGTCTTCGTGTTCGCGGCCGTCACCGGGCTGATCGCCTTTCGCGGGATCTCCGGCTCCACCATGACGGCCGTCGTGATCAACGTGATCCAGCTCACCGCGCTGGTGGCCGTCAGCGTCCTCGCGATCGCCTTCCGCTTGACCCATCCGGACCTTGCGTATGCCCACAAGGACATCGTCTCGGTCGTCCTCCCGCACAACCTCACCAATGTCCTGTTCCAGGGAACGATCGCGATCCTCTTGCTGGTGGGTTTCGAGTCCGTGACCGCGCTCGGCGCCGAGGCGCGGAACCCGAAGCGCGACGTGCGCCGGGCGGTGCTGCTGTCCCTGGCGATCCAGGGGATCTTCGCCTACATCATCCAGTACGTTGCCGCCAACTTCGCCGTCAGCTCCGCGCTCACGGCCACGGTCAACAGCGCCTCGGGTGCGACCAGCACCGTCACCGGGTACGCGGCCACCGCCGCCTCGGGGGCGCCGATCGGCGATCTCGTCAAGCTGATCGGAGACACGATGCTCGGCGGGACGGGAACGGCGCTTGCCCTGATCCTCGCCGCGACCGTCCTGGTTGCCCTCATCGGCACGACGCTCGCCTGCCTCAACACGGGCGTGCGGATCACCTACGTGATGGGCCGGGATCGCGAGGTCCCCGGCATCCTGGGGCTGCTTCACGGGAAGTACGCGACCCCGCACTACGGGATCATCGTTCTCGCCGCGGTCTCGGCGCTCTTCGGTGCCTACGGAATCCTCAGCGCGGACAACCTGCTCCAGATCATCCTCGCCTCCAACGTCGGAACGTTCCTGGTCTACGGCATGACGAACTTTCTGGTCATGATCGCGTTCTGGGCACGCCCCGAACGCTCCGCGATCAAGCACATCCTGGTGCCCGCCCTGGGGCTGTTCGCCAACCTCGCGCTGCTCGGCGCGATCGTGGCCATGAGCATCTCGTCCGGCGGGTCGACCCAGGCGGACACGCTGATCGCCCTGGGTGTCGTGGTCGCCTGGATCGTGGTGGGGGCCGTCTGGCTCGCCCTCAGCTCGCGGGCGGCCGGCAGGCCGATCCTCGTCGGCCGGGGACGCGGCGAGCCCGCTGAGATGGCCGGCTGAGCCGAGCGGCGATCGTGGCCGGCCCGCCCGGCAACCACCCGCAACGGTCCGAGGCGGCGTCACCCTCCGGGGTGCCGCCGCCATCGCTCGCCCGGGGATCCGCCGCACAACCGGACGCCGCGCGGCTGCGACTCCGGGTGGCAACCCTCTCGGTCGTCGGGCCTGTCCGCGAGACGAACGAGGATCACGTCGGCTGGTTCGATGCCTCCGGGCTCGACCTCGCCGGGACGCCCGGTGAAGCGGTGCGGTCGCTGACGCTCGGCGGTTCCGCGGTTGGAATCATGATGGCGGACGGCCTGGGCGGGCACGGGCGCGGCGACCTTGCCAGCCGGACGGCCACGCGGATCGTGATCCAGGCCCTGGGCGCGTCGCCGCGGCCGGGCCCGGTCGAGGTGCGCGAGGCGCTGGAGCAGGCGAATGGAGCGCTCCTGGCGGGCGAGCTCGACGGAGCGCCCGACCGCCGCCCCGGACCGCAGACGACGGCGACCGTGCTCGTCTTTGCGGGCAGCTCGGTCCAGGTCGCCAATGTCGGGGACACGCGCGTGTACCGAATGCGGGACGACGTCGTGGAGCTCCTGACGAAGGACCACTCGCAGGCCGCGGAGCTGCTGCGGATGAAGGTCATCACGCCGCACCAGGCGCGAAACCATCCGGGGCGACATCTGCTCACCCGCTCGGTCGGCGCCGACGTCACGCTGCGGGTCGATTCCGTCGCCCGGACCGTGTACCCGGGCGACGTCTACGCCATCTGCACGGACGGTTGCTGGGGCGGCCTCGACCAGGACGACTTCGAGGCGGCGTTCGCGGAGGATCCGGCGGCCGGCGCGCGCCGGCTGGTGGAGCGGGCGATCGAGATAGGTGCCGACGATAATGCCAGCGTGGCCATCATCCACGCGGACGAGGTTGGCGTGTCCCCCGACACGGACGCATCCGATCGCCCCTTCTGGCGGCGTCTCCTCGGCGGCCGGCCGTGAGCGACGCGCTGGCGGCGGGCGAGAAGCTGGACCGCTACACGATCGTCGAGGCGATCGGTCACGGCGCGTTCAGCGACGTCTACCTGGCGACCGACGCGGACGGGGCGCAGGTCGTCCTCAAGTGCCCCCACGAAGGGATCATCGGTGACGTCGCCACGTTCGACCGCTTCCGCCGCGAGATGGAGATCGCGCGGCGCCTGGATCATCCCGGGATCCAGCACTCGCTCGATCCCGGCGGCGACCGGACGCGGCCCTATCTCGTCATGCAGTACGTCGAGGGAGAGACGCTTCGCGAGTACCTGGGACGCCGCGGCCACCTGCCGATCGCCGAGGCGGTCGCGCTCGTGGACGGCCTCGCGGCGGCGATGGGCTACGCCCATGGCAAGGGTGTCACGCACCGTGACCTCAAGCCCGAGAACGTCCTCGTCACGCCCGATGGCCGTCCCGTCGTCACCGACTTCGGGATCGCGCTGATCGCGGGGGCGCGCCGGCTGACCTGGCGCTGGCTCACCTCGCAGATCGGCACGCCGGACTACATGGCGCCCGAGCAGATCCAGGGCGAACGGGGTGATGCCCGCACCGACGTGTACGCGCTGGGCGTGATCCTCTTCGAGCTGCTGGTCGGGCGGGTCCCGTGGGAGGGCGACAACCCGCTTTCGGTGATGAACCAGGCCGTGACGCGGCCGGCCCCGTCGCTTCGCGAGCTCGATCCCACGATCCCCCCGCCGCTCGACGCGATCGTCCGCAAGTGCCTCCGCAAGGATCCCGCGGAGCGATACCCGGACGCGGCCGCGCTCGCCGCCGACCTCGAGTCCTGGAAGGACCTCGACCTGTCGCGGTTCGTGTTCGCCGCCGAGGAGCGGCCTCCGTCGGCGGCCGGACGGCGAGGCCCGATCCTGCTCGTTGCCGGGATCAGCCTCGGGTTCCTGGGCGCGAGCGCGCTGTTCGTGCTCCTCGTGGCGTTGCTCCAGCACCACTGACCGGGTCCGGTCTGTCCCGCTCTCTCTGTCCCGGGCGGTCGCGATGTCGGGTGGGTCAGCCCTCGGGCGGCGTGGAGCCGGCCGGCCGGTTGCCGGCGATCCGGAGCGCGTAGCCGCGGCCCCGCACGTTGCGCAGGCCCGGATGCCCCTCCGCGACGAGCTTCGCGTTGATCCTCGTGAGGTGGCTGCGCAGCGTCTCCGGGTCGGTGTCCGGGCGGCCGGGCCAGGCGGCCCGGAGCAGGGCGCGATGATCGACGACATCGCCGCGCCGGGCGGCCAGCACGGACAGCAGCTCGAACTCGATCCGGGTGAGTGCCAGGCTGCGCCCCGCGACCGTCGCCTCGCGGCGCCCCAGGTCCATCCGCAGACCGTCGAGGCTGGGCTCGAACACCCCGCTCGTCGGGATCCCGCGCCGAACGGCGGCATGGATCCGCGCGATCAGCTCCGCGGCGCGGATCGGCCTCCCGACCACGTCCACCGCGCCGGTCTCGAGGGCGGCCACGACGATCGCCTCGTCGCGGAGGTCGGCGACCACGATGATCGGCGCCTCCGTCCGGGCGCGGACGCGGGCGATGATCGCCACGCCGTCGGCATCGGGCAGGCCCGGATCCAGGAGGACCACGTCGGGGCGGTCCTCGGCGAGCCGGGCGAGCGCCGCCTCCCCGCGGTAGGCGGTGATCACCTCGTGCCCGGCGCTTCCGAGGGCGCTCGCGATCGCCCCGACATCGGCCGGCGTGGCGGCCGCGACGAGGACGCGGAGGCGGGCAGGGGAGGACGGGATGACCACGTCGGGGATCATCCCACGCGAGAGCCGGTCATGACCGCCTGCAGCCGACCGCGGCGCAGCCGACCGCACGTCGAGATCCCCGCCCCGGCTACTCCTCGGTTGCCTCCAGGCGATAACCCACGCCGCGCACGCTGGTCGGGAGCGGTGCGTCCGCCTCCTCCAGCTTGGCGCGAAGACGGGCGAGGTGCGGCTTGAGCCACTGGGGATCCGGGTCCGCGTCGCCCGGCCAGCCGGCAGCCAGCAGCCGGTCGTGGGGGACCACCCGGCCACGCGCCGACACGAGCGCCGCCAGCAGCGCGAACTCCGTCCGCGTGAGGGCCAGCACGGTGCCCTCGACGGATGCCTCGTGGCGCCCCGTGTCCAGCGTCAGCCGGCCCACGTGCAGGCCTCCGGCAGGGGCGTCGCCCGCCTCGTGGCGCCGCATCACGGCGCGGACTCGCGCCAGCAGCTCCTGCTTTCCGAACGGCTTCGTGACGTAGTCGTCAGCGCCGGCGTCGAGCGCCTCCACCTTGGCCAGCTCATCCGACTCGCCGGTCAGGACGATGATCGGCGTCAGGCTGGTCCGCCGGATCTCGCGGCAGACGTCCACCCCGTCGCGGCCGGGCATGGCGAGGTCCAGCAGCACGAGGTCGGGACCCTCTTCCTCGAACCGGCGCAGCGCCGCATCGCCGTCGTAGGCGGTGATCACCTGGTGCCCCGCGGTCCCGACCAGGGCGGTGATCGCCCCGACCATCGCGGGCTCGTCGTCCACCACGAGGATCCGCAGCCCGGCTGCCTGCGCGAGCGTCATCCGTCCCTCTCCCTCAGCCCGGCTCGACCGCCGGAAGCGCCACCACGAACCGGCTTCCCCCGAAGCCGTTGCCCTCGATCCAGATCCGTCCCCCCATCGCCTGCATCAGGCGGCGCGCGGCGTAGAGCCCGATCCCCGACCCGCGTCCCCGTCGCCCGGTGGCTCGGACGAACGCCTCGAAGACCGACTCCCATTCCTCGGCGGGCACCCCTGGTCCGTCGTCCGTCACGTAGGCGCGGATCTCGCCGACCTGGCGCCACGCGCCGGCCGAGACGCCCCAGCTGCGTGGAGCGTACTTCGCCTCGTTCTCCAGCAGCAGCTCCAGGACCTGGCGAAAGCGCGCCTCGTCCCCGGCGGCGACCAGCTCCTCCTCCGGAGGATCCCAGCGCAGCCGGTGGTAGCGCAGCAGGGGACGCAGCAGCTCCACCGTCTCGCCCATCGTCCTGCCGAGGTCGAACGGCACCCGCGCCAGCACGCCCAGGCCCTCGCCGCGGACGGAGACGAGGATCGAATCCACCAGCCGGTCCAGGCGGCCGATCTGGTCGATGGCCGCGTTGCGCCAGTCCTCGCTCGATGCGCGCGCCGGCTGGTCGGACTGGCCGCCGGCGACGTCGGCCAGCAGGTCCACGTAGGCGCGAACCACGGAGAGCGGCGTCCGCAGCTCGTGGGTGACCACGGAGAGAAGCTCTGCGCGCGCCTCGTCCAGCGCCTGGAGCTCGACGAGCTGGCGCTCCTGCTCCCGCTGCAGGCGGCCCTTCTCGACGATCCCGGCCAGGAGCGCGGCGATCGTGGCGAGGAAGTTGACCTCCTGGGGCGAGAAGCGACGCGTGGCGACCGTCTGGACGTTGAGGACGCCGACCACCGTGTCGTTCCAGGTGAGCGGCACCGAGAGCATCGAGGTGAGGCCCGCCAGGTCGAAGCCGCGGAGGTACTTGAAGCGGGGGTCCAGCCGGACGTCGGGCACCTCGATCGGCCGCCGCGCCTCGGCCGCCGCGCCCGTGATGCCCTCCCCGAGCGCGAGGCTGACCCGGCTCACGTGGTCTCGGTCCAGGCCGTTCGTCGCAGCGAGGGTCAGACGGCCGGTCGCGTGGTCCAGCAGGTAGAACGAGCAGACCTCCACGTGGAGCGCCTCCGTCGTCCGCTCGACGAGCGTCCGCATCAGCTCGTCCCAGTCCCGCGCCTGCGTCGCGAGGCGGGCGAACTCGTGGAGGAAGGCGAGCTCGCTGAGGGTCCGCGCAGTGGCGCTGTCGACGCCGACGGCCACGGGCGAAGCGGCCACGGGGGAAACGCCTGCGGGGGCGGTCGTCACGGGTGCCTGCCGGGTGGTCATCCGGGCGATTGTGGCGCGCGGCTGCAGATCGTGCGCCGGCGCGCCATTTCGAGGGGTCCGGTTCCCCGTGCCCCTCGGTATCCGGCACCCCGGACGGCGCCGACTCGCCGACCGGACGACGCCGATCCGGCTGCGCGGACGTCGCCCATCCGCCGACGCGCGGCGCTCAGGCGGGCGTGTCGCCTCGCCCGGAGTCCATGACGCTTGCCTCCAGCCGGGCCAGCAGCGGGTCGGTCCACGTCCACGCCGCGCCGTAGTGGGCGCCAACCGCGCCATGGCGGGCTGCCTCGGTCCGCAGCGGCAGCCCGAAGATCTCGATGAACCCGACCGCCGACGCGTGGTCGAATGAGTCGCCCGCGTCGTAGGTGGCCAGGTTCTTCTCGTACAGCGAGAGCGGCGAGCGGCGACCGGTCACCACGGCGCTGCCGTGATCAAGGCGAACGCGGACCTCGCCCGAGACCACCCGCTGTGCGCTCGCGACGTATCCGCGCAGGTCACGGTGGAGAGCGCTGAACCAGAGGCCGTCGTAGGTGAGCTGGGCCAGCTCGTCCGCCACGCGGCGATTGAAGCGCAGCGTGTCCTTGCTGAGCGCCAGCGACTCCAGCCCGCCGTGCGCGGCCTGGAGGACGGTGGCGGCCGGCGTCTCGTAGATCTCGCGGCTCTTGATCCCGACCAGGCGGTCCTCGACGTGGTCGATCCGCCCGATCCCGTGGGCGCCGGCGAGCGCGTTGAGGCGCTCCACGAGCGCGACCGGCTCCAGCCGCTCGCCGTCCAGGCTGACCGGGACACCGCCCTCGAAGCCGACCACGACGTCCACCGCGGCGGGGGCGTCGGCGGCCGCCACGGTCCAGGCATAGGCGTCCGCCGGCGGCGCGGCCCACGGGTCCTCGAGGACGCCCGTCTCGCACGAGCGGCCCCAGATGTTGACGTCGATGGAGTAGGGGCTGGCCTTCGTGATGGGGAGCTCGATCCCGCGCGCCGCGGCGTAGTCGATCGACTGCTCGCGCGAGAGGCCCATGCCGACCCGCATCGGTGCCACCACCTCGAGGGCCGGGTCCAGCGCGTGGACAGCCACGTCGAAGCGGACCTGGTCGTTGCCCTTGCCCGTGCACCCATGGGCGACCGCGTCGGCACCCTCCTTCTGGGCGACCTCAACGAGCAGCTGCGCGATGAGCGGTCGCGCCAGCGCCGTCGCCAGCGGGTAGACGCCCTGGTAGCGTGCGTTGGCCTGCAGGGCCGGCCAGCAGAAGTCGCGCACGAACGTCTGGCGCGCGTCCAC
>JARLHH010000241.1 GCA_031292335.1 Candidatus Limnocylindrales bacterium
CATCGGCACGGGGATCATTCCTCCACCCCCACCGGAATCCCCCGTGAGGAATGCCCCGGCGTTCCGTTCGGCGCGGCGCTTCATCTCGTCCTCCTTCCGCCAGCTCGGCAACCATGGGCCCGCGGCCATCGGGCGTCGAGAGCCGAACGGCATCGCCCCCGGACGCTCGGTGCGCGTCCCAGCCCGCGAGCGGCGCGGAACCGGCGCGGAGCCGGGGAGCCGCCCCACGAGGGTACCGGCGGTCCCGGACGGCTATTGCCCGGACCACGGGACGGGTGTCGCGTGCCCGCTTCCCACGGGGGTCGCGCTCCAGCCCGGGACACCCGGAGCCCCGGGCGGCGGCTGAACCGCGCCCGGGGCTCCGAATCGAGGTGGGGTTGGGTGGCGCGAGCCTGGAGGTCGCCCCGGCTTCCGCCCGCCAAGTCGCCTACTTGACGGTGACCGACAGGTGGTACGTCCACACTCCCTTGGTTCCGCCCGACCAGGGCTGGCTGTAGCTCAGGGCCACGGTGGTCGTCCCCGCCGCCAGGGCGTGGAGCGTCACGACCTCGCCCCCGGCGGCGCCCACGACCGGGAGGCTCGCGGCCCCGGGCGCCTGGTATGACCGGTCGACGAACCGGATCACGCCCGGGTCACCCACCTGCGGATCCTCCCAGCTGAAGCCCGTCGTCGGGTTGGAGCAGAGGTCGATCTTGACGTCCGTCCCGGACGTGACGACGACCGACTGCTCGACGGACGGCGTGCTGCTGAACTGGTCGCAGGTCGCGCCCAGCGGCTCGGCCGCCTGGGTCGCGGAGCACGCTGCGAGGGCCGACGCGCAGAGGAGCGTGGCCAGGAAGGTCCGGAATGCCATGGTGCAGCCTCGTTCTCGTGGAGGCCGGGACCGAATGTGCGGCCGGGACGCGCCGACCACCGGTTGGTGGATTGTCTCCCGAGGAGACGGCGGGGCGGGCGAGGTAGTTCCCGATCGCGAGAGATCGGGGCGCGCGACGGGCGGGCGGGCGGCGCGGGTGGGCCGCTCTACGCGTCGGCGACGGCCTTCAGGCGGGTGAAGTCCTTCGCGAGGCCCATGCCTTCGCGCTCGGGGATGAGGTCCGGGGGCCGGATGTCGGACCGTGACGAAGGGCCGATCCAGTTCGTGCGGTCTCGGTTCACCAGGATGGTCCCGAACCGGGAGATCTTCCGCCCGTCGGCCGAATCGAACTCGATGGTCGCTTCCGTGAGTGGAACCATGGTCGGCCGGCGTCGGAACCCGATGATCGGGTCCGTGCCCGGCACGATGTGGAGGTTCCCGCTGACGTCGTACCGACCAACCCGCAGCTCGACGGGGATCGGCCGGGTCCGGGTCCGGCGCGTCGGGTCGCCCCGTGGACCCGCGACGGCGACGGCGAAGATCTCGTCCCGCGCGACGGTGACCGTCCTCACCAGCAGCCCGTGACTGTCGTCGAGACTCTGGAGGAACGTGTCGACGAACTCGAACTCGGCGCTCTCGTTCATGAGGTCGGTCACCCGGTGGGCGGTCAGCGCCACGCGCCCGCAGGCCACCGAGTCGTCCGCGAAGACCGTGAGCTCGACGACCGGGACCGACGGCGCGCCGGCGGGCGGGTGATCGAGCTCCGCCGGGTGTGGTCCGGCCTGAAACACCAGCCGCAGCGGCCCGGGCAGTCGGTCGCGCATCGACATGCCGACACGGTGCGCTCCCCCGACCCGGACGCGGTATGACCCAAAGGTCCGGGGGCGCGGCGATCATTGGCCTGGCGGATCGTCCCGACCGTACACTGCGGTCCATGCTCCGGACCGTGATCGCGACCCGCTATGTGACGCCCCTCCGCGAGGGCGGCTCGCTGCCCGGCCTGTGCGAGGCGGATGACGACGGGCTCTACGTCGTGAAGTTCCGGGGGGCCGGACAGGGGCCCAAGGCGCTGGTCGCCGAGGTGATCGCCGGCGAGCTGGCACGGGCGCTCGGGCTGCTCGTGCCCGACCAGGTGCTCGTGGAGCTGGACCCGGCGATCGGGGCGGGCGAGCCCCTGTGGGAGGTCAAGGAGCTGCTGGACCGGTCGCCGGGCACGAACCTCGGCATCGACTTCCTGCCCGGCGCGCTCGCGTTCGCCCCCTCGGTCGGGCCGCGGCCGGACGCCGTCCAGGCAGCGGCGATCGCCTGGTTCGATGCCCTGGTCACGAATCCGGACCGCACGGCGCGCAACGTCAACCTCCTGGCGTGGCATGGCCGGGTCTACTGCATCGATCACGGCGCGGCGCTGTATGCCCATCACCGCTGGGAGGACCCGGTCGCCCAGGCGCTGCGCCCGTTTCCGTGGATCGCCGGCCACGTGCTCCTTCCCTTCGCCGCGCCGATCCCCGAGGCGGACGCGAGGCTTGCCCCACTCGTCACGCCCCGCTTGCTCGAAGAGATCACCGCGGCGGTGCCGGACGCGTGGCTGGCGGGCGACCCCGCGTTCGCCTCGGTTGCCCAGAACCGGGCGGCCTACGTCACCTACCTGCTGGCGCGGCTGGCGGAGCCGCGCAGATTCGTGGAGGAGGCCGAGCGTGCCCGAATCGCCGCCTGAGGCCGTGCGTGCGCCGTTCGCCTACGCCGTCATCCGCGTCGTCCCGCGCGTCGAACGCGGCGAGCGCCTCAACGCCGGGATCGTGCTCATGTGCCGGCCGCTCCGGTTCCTCGGCGCGGCCATCCAGCTCGACGAGGGGCGCCTGCAAGCGCTCGACCCGGCCTGCGACGTGGACGAGGTCCGCGCGCACCTGGACCTGATCCGGCGGATCGCGGCCGGTGCCCCCGACGCCGGTCCGCTGGCCGCGCTCTCGCAGCCGGAGCGGTTCCACTGGCTGGTGGCGCCGTCGTCGACGGTCATCCAGCCGTCCGCCGTCCATGCCGGCCTGACGTCGGATCCCGTCGCCACGCTGGAGCACCTGCTGCGGACGCTCGTGGGCTGACCCGGCCCGCAGGGGACGCAGTCGGCCCCCTAGCCGCGGTCGGCTGCCCTCCGGCTCGCCTTGTGGGCGCGCTTCTGCTCCTGGTACCGGGCCAGCGCCTCTGCCGAGTCGACGTCCGCCAGCGTGGGATGGTCCGGGACAAGCGCCTCCCAGCCAGGCAGCCTGACGTCGAAGCGCCGCGCGAGGAGCGCCACCAGGGTCCGGGCCTTGATCTCGCCGATCCCCGGAAGCGCACGAAGGCGCCGCTCGAGATCGGGCGCGTCCCGTGCCCGGGTCCAGAGGCGGCTCGCGTCACCCGCGTGATCACGGGCAATGATCGCGCACAGCTCCTGTACGCGGGCCGCCATCGCTCCGGGAAAGCGGTGGAGGGCGGGGCGCTCGGCGAATGCCGCCGCGAAGGCCGTCGGATCCGTGGCGGCGAGCGCTGCCGCGTCGAGCGTCCCGAGCCGTCGCCGCAGCTCGGCCGGGCCGGCGAACGCCTTCTGGACGGTTACCTGCTGGTCCAGCACGAACCCGATGAGGAGGGCCAGCGGGTCGCTGGCCAGGAGCGCGTCGGCGTCAGGATCGCCGGTGAACGGGAGCGAGGTCGGCCGGTGCATCGTCATGCCCGGATGGTACGCCGCGCCGTCCGCGCGTCGCGTTCCGGCCGCCCGGCCCCTTCCCGTTGGGCCGGAGGTCCCTTCTCCCGGCGTTCACGGGACTCCATCCTCGCCGAGGGGTCACCGCCGGGAGGCTGCGCCGGATGCTCACACGACCGATCCTCGTCGCCTATGCCAGCCGGCATCACGGCACGGAGGAGATGGCGACCGAGATCGCCGCGGCGCTCCGGGAAGCTGGGTTCAGCGTGGACCTCCGCGCCGCGGCCGAGGTCTCGACGACGGAGCCGTACGGGGCGGTCGTCGTCGGCAGCGCGGTCTACCTGACCGAATGGGAGCGCCCCGCCCTCGAGCTGATCCAGCGGGAACGCGACGTGCTCGCGGGACGGCGCGTCTGGTTGTTCAGCAGCGGTCCGGTTGGCGACGGCAGGGCGACGCGCCATCCCGAGTCGGTGCCCCAGCCCGCGGTCGTCGACCGGCTCGCGGACGAGATCGGGGTGCGCGGGCGGGCGATGTTCGGCGGGCGGGTCGACCCCCGCCAGGACAGCTTCGCGATGGAGATCATGGCGCAGGCGGGCCTCGCGGGTGACTGGAGAGACCTGCCGCGCGTCCGGGGCTGGGCGCTGGAGATCGCCTCGGCGCTCCGTGCCGACGCGCCCCTGAGCAGGCAGGACCGGGACGACCGGCCGGGAATGGAGGAGGGACTGCATGCGAAGATCGGGCACCTCGCGGGGCGGCCTGCTGGTCGGCGCGCTGCTCATCGTCATGGGTGCGGGCGCGCTCGCCGTTCGTGAGACCGGCCTGGAGATCGGGTGGCCTGCCTGGGTGATCGTGCCTGGCCTCGTCTTGCTGCTGGCGGCGCTCGTGGTCCCCGAGCCGGGAGGATCGGGGCTGGCGGTCGTCGGCGGCATCGTGACGGCGGTTGGCGCGGTGCTCGCAGTCCAGGATGCGACCGGAACGTACGCGAGCTGGGCCTACGCGTGGGCGCTCGTCGCGCCCGGCGGCGTCGGCGCCGGGCTGCTCCTGTACGGCACGCTGACACGGCGCGGCGACATCGCATGGGGCGGGCTCGCGTCGCTCCTCGCCGGCATCGTGCTGTTCCTGGTCGGGTTCCTCTTCTTCGAGGGCGTCCTCCAGCTCGACGGCAGCCGGTTCGGCAACCTGACGGACGTCGCCGTCCCGATCGTGATCATGGGCATCGGGGCCGTGATCGTCGTCGGGGCGTTCGTCCCGGGCCCCTGGCGACGGCGGTCGTGGGCGGCATCGCAGGCACCCCGGCCGACAGCGTGGGCGCCGGGCGGCGGGACCGGCCCGGGCGTCCAGGCGGGACGGTCGGGCGCCGGGGGTTCGTCCCAGCTCCTCGACCTGCCGCTCGACGGAGCCGGGGACGCCGAGATCAGGATCTCGTTCGGCGCGGGAACGCTGGTGGTCGGCCCGGCGGCCAGCGGCCGGCTCGTCGATGGGAGCTTCGAGGGCGGGGTCGATGCCACGCCCGCCGGACCCGGCCGCGTCCGGCTCGCCACGCCCCACTCCGGCCCCTGGAGCTGGAGCTGGGGTCGCGCCCCCTTCGCGTGGCGCGTCGGCCTCACGGCGGAGGTGCCGCTCCGCCTGGAGCTGGAGACCGGTGCATCGGACAACGAGCTCGACCTGGGCAGCCTGCGCGTCACGGACCTCCGCCTCCGGACCGGGGCGGCCCAGTCGCGGGTGACGCTGCCGGCGATCGGCGTCACGCGCGTGGACGCCGAGAGCGGTGCCGCCCAGCTGCGGTTCCGGGTTCCGGCGGGCGTGGCCGCCCGGATCACGAGCGCCATGGCGATCGGCACGACGGATGTCGACACCGCACGGTTCCCCCGCACGCCGGACGGGTCGGCCTGGGCCTCAGCGGACTTCGGATCGAATCCGAACCGCGTCGAGATCGCCGTTCGCGGCGGCGTGGGCCAGGTCACGATCGGCTGAGCCGGCGAAGAAACCGGGGACCGGCTCCCGGCCGCCAGCCGCTCGTGTGCCCCGGCTCGACGGCCGGTCAGCTCGGTCGCGCGATCTGGGCCACCGTCGCACCGGCCAGCCGGACCAGGTCGCCGGGGGCCAGCTCCACCTGCAACCCGCGCCGCCCGCCACTCACGTAGATCGTCGCGGACGCCGCGGCGCTGGAGTCCAGGTAGACCGGCATCGGCCGGCGGTGCCCGAGCGGGCTGATCCCGCCGACCACCGATCCGCTCGCTCGCTGGGCGACCGCCGGGTTCGCGAGCTCCGCGCGGCGACCGCCGGCGGCACCCGCGAGCGCCTTGAGGTCGAGCTCACCGGCGACGGGCACGACGCCGACGACGAGCCGGCCGTCCACGCTCACGACGAGCGTCTTGAAGATGCGGCCGGGCTCGACGCCGATCGCGGCCGCGGCGTCGAGCCCATAGTGCGGCCGCCCGTCGCGTCCGGCCCCCGGTTCCGGCGGCGCGTACTCGTGGACCACATACGCGATGCCGGCGGCCGCCAGGACCGCGAGCGCCGGCGTGCCGCGCCCGCTCACCCGAACTCCGCCTGCCGCGCGATCGTGAGCAGCAGGCTCGCGCTGTAGAGGATCGTCAGGCTGAGGAACGGCCAGCTGATGTCGAGGCCGAGCGGGAACAGCGTGACCACGGCCAGGACCAGGAGCACGGTCACGAGCAGGGACCAGAAGCGTCGGGCCAGGATCAGGCCACCCAGCAGGAAGTGGACCGTGGCGAGCGCGATCCCGGCCGGCACGACCACGAGGAAGAATCCGAACGTCGTCGTGTTGTCGCCGGCCCAGCCCGGCGAGGTGATCAGCCCCAGCGTTCCGGCAACCACCAGGAACGTGGCGGGGAGCAGCACGACCAGGATGAGCAGCCCGATCGAGCCGAGAATGCGGCCGCAGGTGGTCAACGCCGTGGAGCGCCGGGTCTCGTCATCCTCGCGGCGTGGTTCCACGGGCAGGCCAGGGTCGAAGTCGTGCTCAGAACGGTTCGGGAATGAACGTCTGGTCGCTCATCGGCGGACGGACGTAGCCCGTGTCCTTCTGGCGCGGGGGAAGCACGATCGGCTCCGGCGTCAGATCCTCGTAGGCGACCTGGCTCAACAGGTGGGTGATCACGTTGAGCCGGGCGCGCTTCTTGTCGTCGCTCCGGACCACCCACCAGGGAGCCTGCTTGAAGTCCGTGTGGGCGAACATCTCGTCCTTGGCCTTCGAGTAGTCGAGCCATCGGGCGCGGCTCTCGACGTCCATGGGCGACAGCTTCCAGCGCTTCGTCGGGTCGTCCAGGCGGTCCTGGAACCGGCGCTCCTGTTCCGCGTCGGAGACGCTGAACCAGTACTTGATCAGGATGATGCCGCTCCGCACGAGCATCCGCTCGAACTCGGGGCAGGAGCGCAGGAACTCCTGGTACTCCTCCTCGGAGCAGAAGCCCATGACCCGCTCCACGCCGGCTCGGTTGTACCAGCTGCGGTCGAGAAGGACGATCTCGCCGGCGGCCGGCAGGTGGACGACGTAGCGCTGGAAATACCACTGAGTCCGCTCGCGCTCGGTGGGCGCCGGAAGGGCCACGACGCGCGCGAAGCGGGGATTCAGGGGCTCCATGATCCGCTTGATCGCGCCGCCCTTGCCGGCCGCGTCCCGACCCTCGAAGATGACCACGACCTTGAGGCCGCGCGCCTTGATCCACTCCTCCCACTTGACGAGCTCGACGTCGAGGCGTCGGAGCTCGGCCTCGTACTCCCTGCGGGACAGGCCGTCGGCGTGCTTGACCTCCGGGTCCGGCGCCGGCCGGGCATCGAGCGCCGACGCGGGGATGTCCAGCGCATCCCGCTCCGGGCGCCGGTTGCGGCCGACCGCCGGGCGTGACTTCTCCATCTGCGGTTTCGCCTTCGCCATCCTGCTTCCTCCCTCGCCGAGGTCATTGCCTCTGTTCCAGTATGCTGCAGGGACGTGACCTTCGAATCGCTCGGCCTGTCGGCCGAACTCCTCCGCGCTGTGGCCGACTCCGGCTACACGACGCCAACGCCCATCCAGGCCCAGGCGATCCCGCTCGTCCTTGCGGGACGTGACCTCATGGGCGCCGCCCAGACCGGGACCGGCAAGACCGCGGCGTTCGTGCTGCCGATCTTCGAGCGGCTGAAGCCGTACGCGAACACCTCCTTCTCTCCCGCGCGCCACCCCGTGCGCGCGCTGGTGCTCGCGCCCACCCGCGAGCTCGCGATCCAGGTCAACGAGATGGCCGAAGCCTACGGCCGCCACGTGCCGCTCCGCAGCACGGTTGTCTACGGCGGCGTGCCCCTGGACCCGCAGATCAAGGAGCTCCGCTCCGGGGTGGAGCTGCTGATCGCGACGCCGGGTCGCCTCCTGGACCTGGTCGGTCAGCGCGCGGCGAACCTCGGCCAGGTGGAGATCCTCGTCCTCGACGAGGGCGACCGGATGCTGGACATGGGGTTCATCCCGGACATCCGCCGGATCCTCGCCCTGATGCCCAACCGGAAGCAGACGCTGCTCTTCTCGGCCACGTTCTCCGACGAGATCCGGCGGCTCGCCCGCGAGTTCCTCACCGACCCGGCCAGCCTGGAGGTCGCGCGCCGCAACGCGCCGCCGCAGCTGGTCCGCCAGGTGCTCTACCCGGTGGACCGGGAGCGCAAGGCGGAGCTCCTGGAGCACCTCGTCCGGACTCATGACCTTCGGCAGGTGCTCGTGTTCACGCGCACGAAGGTTGCGGCGCGCCGGCTCGCCTCGGACCTGGACCGGCATGGCGTGGCAGCCACGGCCATCCACTCGGACCGGACCCAGTCCGAGCGACTGCGCGCGCTCCAGGACTTCAAGGCGGGCGCGGTTCGTGTCCTGGTGGCGACCGACGTGGCCTCCCGCGGGCTCGACATCGAGGACCTCCCGGTCGTCGTGAACTTCGAGCTGCCTGTCAAGGCGGAGGACTACGTCCACCGCATCGGCCGGACCGGCCGCGCGGGTGCGTCGGGCATCGCCATCTCGCTCGCCTGCCCGGACGAGGTCGACCTGCTCCGCGCGATCCAGCGTCTTCTCAAGCGGGCGATCCCCGTGGAGATCGAGGAGCGCTTCCTGCCGGACCCCGAGACGCCGCCGCGGCCGATCCACACCTTCTCCGGTGGCGGGCACGGAGAGGCACGCCTGCCGGAGCACCGGCACAAGGCGGAGCTGGTCCACCACCGCGGCTGACGCGCCGCGGTCGCCACGTGGCTCACTCGGGCACGCCGGGAGGAGCGAGCGCCCACCCCGATCATGACCTCCTGCCCCGCGAGCGACGTCCCGACCCGGCTACCATGAGGGGCGCTGACTCACCCTGCAGGAGCGCGCTCCACCATGTCCACTTCGCGCCGCATCGGAATCCTCACGGGCGGGGGCGACGTCCCCGGTCTCAACTCGGTCATCAAGAGCGTCGTCTACCGGTCCACCGAGCTCGGCTACGACGTGCTCGGCCTGCGCCGCGGCTGGGAGGCGCTCACCCACATGCGCCCGGGCACGGAGCTGGACCCCGAGTACGTCCGCCCGCTCGATCGGGCGAACACCCGGACCATCGACCGGACCGGCGGGACGGCGCTCCACTCGTCCCGGACGAACCCCAAGCGCATGCGGGCGGGCAACCTGCCCGAGTTCATCAGCCCCGACCGCCTGGCCGCGATGCAGGCGGCGGACGGGATCTACGACTTCACGCCGGTCGTCCTCGAGAACCTCGAGCGCCTGGGGATCGACACGTTGATCTCCATCGGCGGCGACGACACCTTGTCGTATTCCAAGGTGCTCGCCGACGCCGGCGTCCAGGTCATCGCGATCCCCAAGACCATGGACAACGACGTGCGCGGGACCGAGTACTGCATCGGCTTCTCGACCGCGATCACGCGGGCCAAGGACGCGATCCAGCGCCAGCGGACGACCCTGGGCTCCCACGAGCGAATCGGCGTCTTCCGGATCTTCGGCCGCAACGCGGGATTCACGGCCCTCTACACGGCGTACGTGACATCTGCTCGCTGCGTGATCCCGGAGTACCGCTTCGACCTCCAGCGCCTCGTCGACGTGCTCGTCGAGGACCGGCGCAACAACCCCAGCCGGTACTCGTTCGTGATCGCGTCGGAGGGCGCGCTGCCGGCCGGGATGGAGCTCAAGGAGGTCGGCGAGGCGGATGCCTACGGCCACCGACACAAGGCGAGCATCGGCGAGTTCCTGGCCGATGAGATCCGGCGCCGCACCGGGATCGAGACCGTCAACTCCGAGCTGACCTACGACCTCCGATCGGGCGACCCGGACGCGCTCGACCAGATGGTCGCGATCACCTTCGCGAACGTGGCGATGGAGCTGGCGGTGGATGGGAAGTCCGGCTTCATGACGGCAATCCGGGACGGCCGCTACAGCTTCTGCCCAATCCCGGAGCCGGGGGCGCGCACCGTGGACGTCGAGCACCAGTACAACGTCGACCGCTACCGGCCCCAGTACGGGAACAAGCTGGGCCTTCCGATCATGCTGACCCAGCCGGTGATCTGATTCCGGCGATCTGGTTGGAGATCGCGACCGGCCGCCGGGCACTGGCAAGCCGGCCGCGACCCCAGGCACGGCAGGAGGGCGAGGCGGGCAGGTCGGGCCCGCGGCTGCCGCTGTCGCTCAGTAGGCCGGCTCGGCCCCCGCAGCGTCCGGGCGCGCGACGCGGCGCCGCTCCGCGTACATCCGTTCTTCCGCCACGCGCATGGCCGTGTCCACCTCGCCGACCTGGGTCGGGCTGGCCCAGCCGATCGCAAGATGGAGGGCCACGGCACCCGATTCGAGCCAGCGCTCGCAGGCCACGCGGACGCGCTCGACGTAGTTGATCGCCGCAACTTCGTCGGTCTCGGGCAGGAGCACGAGGAACCGGCCTCCCCCGACATGGGCAACCTGGTCGGTGCGGCGCGCGTAGCGACGCATCGCGTCGCCCACGGCCGGCAGCACGCGCCGGGCCGGCTCCGCCCCGAAGCGGTCCACGAGGCGGCTCAGGCCGTCGATCTCGGCGACGACCACTGTTACCGGCCGGCGATAGCGAACGTAGCGCGCGTTCTCGGCGGCCAGCGCCCGCTCCCAGGCCAGCAGCGTGTCCAGCCCGGTCAGGGGATCGATGAAGGGGTCCGGAACCGGGCCTTCCTTCGGGACCCGCCCCGGTTCGAGCGCCAGGAAGCCGGCGATGGCCGCGTCCGCCCCGGGCTCGTGGTGACGATCGCCGACCGTGAACCGCCGGCCGGTCTCGCTGGTGACGTCGGCCGCCCGGACGCCCGGCAGCGCATCCGCACCGTCACCCGCGACGAACCGATCCCGGTCAGCTCCGGCATCGCCGCGCAGCGTACCCAGGCCGGGGACCGAAGCGGGCGCGTCGGGTGATTCGACGGCCGCCGATGACATCGGCACGCTCGGGGCCGGGAACGCCGCGGCCTGCGGCTGCCCCGGCGCAGGCTGGGGCTGCTGGACCGGGAAGCCGGCCTGGGCGGACACGAACCGGTTCACCTGCCCGGACGACCGCGCATCGCGCCGACGCGTGAACACCGCGATGACCACGAGCAGGCCCAGCGCGACACCCGCGACGACAAGGGCGATCAGCACGTAGGTGAGCTGTTCTGGCGACACGAGATCCTTCCCGTTCACGGCCGGCACGTCTGCCACGTCAGGTGGTCGGGCGGCGCGTTCAGCCGCACCCCCGACTGTACACGCGCCGGGGCACGAATTGGGACAGTCGGGCGGCCTATTGTGACGATCTTCCGGTGCCGCCCGTCACCGAGCGTGGCGTGCGGTGTGGTCCAGTGCGGATCGAGCGGCGCCACTGCCGGCGCCTCCGCGGGCAACCCGTTCGGGTACGCTTCCGTCACGCGCTCGCGAGGTTTCTCCCCATGACCGACTTCCTCCCTCCCGACGCTGACGCCGGGTCCGAACCCCGGCCGGTCGCGCCGACCGAGCCGGTCATCCCCACCGGGGCCGATCCGCGACCCGCCCGGCGCATGCCGCTCGCAGCGCTGGGGTATCTCGTTGCGGCCGTCGCAGGCGCGTTGCTCCTCGGCGGTGGCTTCATTGCCGTCGGCGGCGTCGGCCGTGCCGTCCCCTCGCCGTCGCCGACGCCCACGCCACCCCCGAACGTCGCGAACGGACCCTCGCTCGGATCGTCCGCCGCTCCGGTGACCATCGAGATCTGGGCGGACTACCAGTGCCCGTTCTGCCGCCTCGAGACGATGGTCTTCGGCGGCTCCATGGAGCGCACCTACGTGCTGCCCGGCACGGCCCGGATCGTCTACCACGACTTCGCGTTCCTGGGCCAGGAGTCCATCGACGCCGCGGTCGCCGCCCGCTGCGCGGGCCGCCAGGACCCGGGTGCCTACTGGCGCTACCACGACCTGCTCTTCGCGTCGCAACAGGGCGAGAACCAGGGTGCGTTCAGCCGGGCCAACCTGGTCACCCTGGCCGGGATCGCGTCGCTCGACACGACAGCGTTCACGGCCTGCCTGGACGATCCGGCCGTCAAGGGGGCAGTCGCCAACGAAACGGCGCAGGGACGCGCCCTCGGTGTCACGTCCACCCCGACCGTGCGCATCACCGGCCCCGGCGGGACGCGCGTGCTGACCGGCTTCAGCCAGAGCTGGGCAACCATCAGCGACGCGGTCGCCGCTGTGGAGTCGGCGCCCGCCTCCGCCAGCCCCGGGCCGGGTGGCAGCCCCGCCCCTGCCCCGTCCGAGGTGCCGGCGGCGACGCAGTAGCCGCTCAGCTCGGCGCTGCGAGGTCCCGGCGCGGGAAGATCCACTCCGCCCAGCCGACCGCCACCGCGAAGATGGCGCCCAGGACGAGCAGGTCCAGCGGGTCGAAGGCGCCGGCCAGGATCCGCGTCGGCTCGAAGTAGCGGAAAGGCGAGATCGGCAGGAGCCATGCCGCGCTCGGCCAGAGCGTCCCGAGGAAGTTGATCGCATACCCGACGATCGTCACGCCCAGCGCGATCCCCATCGCCGGCGCCGACCGGTCGAAGCTGACGGACGCCGCCAGCGCGACGGCTCCCAGGGCGCCGAAGAGCGCCACCCCGTTGAGCCAGCAGAGCGCCAGGTCGGCCGCCCGGAGGTCGGCGGCGACGCCGAACAGCACGGCCCCCGCCAGGATGCCCGCCAGGACGGCCACCTCCGCCAGGGCCGCGAAGAGGAGCGTCGCGGCCAGCAGCGTGCCGTACACGACCCGCCGCTCCAGCGGACGCGCCAGGAGCACCTCCAGGGTGCCTCGCTGGCGTTCGCCCGCCACCGCCCCCGCCGCGAATCCGATCACCGGGATCGCGACGAGCGCGAGGGCGATCGGGTGGACCAGCCCGAGCGCGACCGTTCCCGAGATGCTGAACACGTCGCCGCCGGTGAAGCGCGACATGACGTCGAAGACGTTCGCGAAGGCGGGACTCCGGGCAAGCGCTCCCATCTCGTTCCCGAACGTGGCGTAGACCACCGGGAGCAGGAACCCCCAGATCGCGAGCGCGATCATCACGAGCAGCAGGCGGCCGCGCTGGGCTGCCCAGGTCCGCCGGAAGAGGTTCCCGCTCACGGCGCCGGCTCGTCGTACAGCTCGAGGAAGGCATCCTCCAGGCGGGCAGGCTCGATGGTGAGGTCGGCCAGGGGCACCCCTTCGAGCAGACGCAGGAGCGGCCGCACGTCGCCGTCGAACCCGAACGCCAGCCGATCGTCCCGCGCCTCGAGGGACGACACGCCCGGCAGCGCGACGAGCGCGGCGGCGAGCCGGGGCGCCGGCGCGTCCAGGCGCGCTTCGACCTGCCGCCGGCGATGCGCCAGGAGGGCGCCGACGCGCTCGAGCGCCACCAGCCGGCCGGTCCGGATGATCGCGACGCGGTCGCAGACCCGTTCCACCTCGGACAGCACGTGGGAGCTGAAGAAGACGGTCCGGCCGGCCGCCCTGCGCTCGTCCAGGATCGCGTAGAAGGCTCGCTGCATGAGCGGGTCGAGGCCCTCGGATGGCTCGTCGAGGATCGTCAGCTCCGGGTCGTGCTGGAGCGCCTGGACGATCCCGATCTTCTGGCGCATCCCGCGCGAGTAGTCGCGGATCGGGCGCCCGAGGTCCCGCGCCGAGAGCTCCAGGCGCTCCACCAGGTCGGCGCGCAGGATCGGCGGGCGCGCGTAGAACGCGGCCAGGTAGTCGAGGAGCTGCGTCCCGGTCAGGCTGTCGTACAGGGCGATGCCGCCCGGCAGGTACCCGATACGGCCCCGGAGCGTCGCGCCGGCCGTCGCGACGTCGAGCCCGAAGAGACGCGCCGTGCCCGCCGTCGGGTGAAGGAAGCCGAGGAGCAGGCGGATCGCGGTGCTCTTGCCGGCGCCGTTCGGGCCCAGGAAGCCGAAGATCTCGCCGGCCCGGACGGTGATCGTCAGGTCGTCGAGCGCCCGGATGGGCGGCGGACCCGGCCGCCGGCGCAGCGACGGCCACCTCGACCCGAAGTGCTTGGTCAGGCCGTCCGTCGCGATCGCGTCCACGTGGTGGAACGGTACAGGAGCGGGTCGAACGCGCCGCGGAGCGACCGCGGCGGGCAGGGCGCCGGCCTGCGAGGCCGGCTGCTCCCGGCTCGCGGTGCGTCAGCGGCCGGCCCGGTGCCGGGCCAGGGCGTCCAGCACGACCGCGAACGTGCCGCGCGTGGCGGGCTGGACGTCGAGCTGGACGTGGGCAACCCCGAGCGCCGCGTACGCGTCCAGGGCGGCCGCGATCGCCGCCGGCTCGACGCGAAGGGCAGCGGGCGCGCCGGGCCGCCCCCAGGCCTCGTCCGATTCCTTGACCGTGACACCCACCGTGATGCCCAGCGTGGATGGCTCGCGGCCGGCCGCCGCGCACGCGCCGCGCATGGCGTCGATGCGCCCGGCGAGCCGCTCGTCGGGTGTCCCGAACCAGGCCGTGTTCCAGAGGTCCGCGTGCTCGGCGGTCAGGCCCAGCATCAGCTCCCCGCGCGCGGCGACCATGATCGGCGGGCCGGCGGGCCGTGGACCGCGGGGCAGG
>JARLHH010000242.1 GCA_031292335.1 Candidatus Limnocylindrales bacterium
CGCCCACGCCCCGACCGGGATCGCGCCATTCGACTTCCGCGCGGGCGACGTCTACGCGGTCATCGATCCCGAGAATCCCGATCCCGCCGTCCTGGAGGCGGCGGTCCGCTTCGCCCGTCTGCTGGCGATCGCCTCGCTCCGGGAGCGGGAAGTGGAGGTCGACGCCGACGCAATCGCTGCCGCGTTGACCGGGATCCGCGAGCAGCTCGAGCAGCTCCGGGGCCTCAAGTCGACGCTGACGTCGGTGGTCAACAGCACGAAGGACGTCCAGGCGGGCCTGGACCGCCTGCGGGACTCGATCCTCGCCCGCGTCGCCGAGGCCGAGGCGGAGCTCCGGGCCACGGGGTAGTCGCGGCTCCCACTGCGCAGCCAATCGCGCAGATCGAACACATCCCGGAGCGGGCGGCGCATCGGCGGGGGCCGGCGTTGCCCGCTTCGTGGAGCCCATCTGGAGCTCGTGTGGAGCTCATCGGGCGCTCGACGCGCGAAGCCTGACGCGTTCCCGACCGCCAGGTTCATGGACACGCCGCGCCGCATCCCGCTCCCGCAGAGTCAGCGCCCAGGCCGGCGCCCCGGGGCCGGACTCGGGCAAAGCGGCCCCCAAGAACCGGGAATTGCGGCCCGCTTCTGCGCCGCCATCCCTTTCTATGATCGACGAGGTGGGCCAACGGGTCCCGCCCAAGCTCGTGATAGACGCGCCGGCTGTGACATGTCGGCGCTTGCCTTCCGCAATAACTGGAGGGGGCAGATGCCCGTCCTGTACCACAAGCCGCCCCCGCCGAGCGACGACAAGCGCTGGAAGATCGTCGAGACGCGGATGCGCCGCCTCGGCGATCGCCCGCCGGCCCTGATCGAAGCCCTGCACGCGGCGCAGGAGGCGTTCGGTTATCTCGACACCGACGCCCTCAACTACGTCGGCGACACGCTGGGGGTCCCCCACTCCCGCGTCTATGGCGTCGCGACGTTCTACTCGTTCTTCACCCTCAAACCATCGGGCGAGCACACCTGCGTCGTGTGCACCGGGACGGCCTGCTACATCAACGGCGCCAAGGACATCCTGGCCGGTCTCGACCGCGCGCTCCACGTCAAGCCGAAGGAGACGACGGCGGACGGGAAGATCTCGGTGCTGACCGCGCGATGCCTGGGCGCGTGCAGCCTGGCACCCGCCGTCATCGTCGACGGTGACGTGAAGGGCAAGGTCAACGTGGGCGATCTGGTTGCCCAGCTGGAGGCAATGTGAGCGAGATGCCAGCCGCCGCGCGGGCCGTCCGGCGCCGCGCGACCACCGAGGAAGTCCACGAGGGCCCCGCCCGCGCGACCGCGTACGTATGCGAGGCGGCCAGCTGCATGTCCGCCCAGGCCCACGACATCACGCTCCGCCTGGGCGAGAGCGCCGCACGGGCGGGCCTGAGCGATGTCATGGTCAAGCGTGTCGGTTGCCTCGGATTGTGTGCGGCCGGCCCGCTCGTCGAGATCGCCGAGACGGGCCGGCTGTTCGACCACGTCCGGCCGGACGACGTCGAGGGCATCGTCGGGGCCCTCAGGAAGGTCAAGCCCACCGACACCCGGGCGTCGCAGGGACCATTCTTCGAGAAGCAAGTCCGAGTCGCCACCGAGAACATGGGTCGGGTCGACCCGGAGAGCCTCGACGACTACGTGGCGCACGGCGGCTACGAGGCCCTGCGCACCGTCCTCTCGGAGATGACCTCCGCCGAGGTCCGCGACCAGATCACCCAGAGCGGCCTCCGCGGCCGCGGCGGCGCCGGCTTCCCGACCGGCCTGAAATGGACGACGGTGGCCAAGGCCCAGGGGAGCCAGAAGTACGTCATCTGCAACGCGGACGAGGGCGACCCCGGCGCGTTCATGGACCGCAGCGTCCTCGAGAGTGACCCCTACCGGGTCCTTGAGGGGATGACCATCGCGGCGTTCGCCGTCCACGCCACCGAGGGCTACGTCTACTGCCGCGCGGAGTACCCGCTCGCCGTCGCCCGCCTGCGGAACGCGATCCGGATGGCCCAGCGCGCCGGGTGGCTGGGCACCGGAATCGCCGACACCTCGTTCTCGTTCGACGTCCAGGTCCGCCTTGGCGCCGGCGCGTTCGTGTGTGGCGAGGAGACCGCCCTCATCGCGTCCGTCGAGGGCCGGCGCGGAACTCCGCGCCCCCGGCCGCCCTACCCGGCGATGCAGGGCCTGTGGGACTGCCCGACGCTCATCAACAACGTCGAGACATTCGCCAACGTCCCGACGATCCTGCGCAAGGGCGCCGAGTGGTACGCGGGGATCGGCCTCGGCAAGAGCAAGGGCACCAAGGTCTTCGCCCTCGCCGGCCGGATCGTCAACACCGGTCTCGTCGAGGTCCCCATGGGGATGACCCTGCGCGAGGTCGTGTACGACATCGGCGGAGGGATCATCGACGGCCGGCCGTTCAAGGCCGTCCAGACCGGCGGCCCGTCGGGCGGCTGCATCCCGGCCGAGCACCTCGACATGCCCCTCAGCTATGAGTCGCTCATCGAGGTCGGCTCGTTCATGGGCTCCGGCGGCCTGATCGTCATGGACGACACGTCGTGCATGGTCGATGTGGCGAAGTACTTCCAGGACTTCTGCCGCGACGAGTCGTGCGGGAAGTGCGTCCCGTGCCGGGTCGGCACCACGCAGCTCTGGATGATCCTCGACCAGATCACTCGCGGCCGGGCAACGCTCGACGACCTCGCCCAGCTCGAGCGCCTGGCCAGGATGATCCAGAGGATGTCGCTCTGCGGGCTTGGCCAGGGAGCACCCAACCCGATCTTCAGCACGCTCCGCTACTTCCGGGACGAGTACCTGGCCCACATCGTGGACCGCGTCTGTCCCGCCGGCGTCTGCACCATCGAGCCGGCAGAGGTGATGGCATGACCACCGTCTTCACGTTCCGGATCGACGGCAAGGACGTTGCCGGCTCCGAGGGGCAGACCGTCATGGAGGTCGCGGAGGAGAACGGGATCGACATCCCGGGCCTCTGCCATCTCGAGGGGATCCACGATCGCGGCGCCTGTCGGCTGTGCATGGTCGAGATCGCGGGCTCCCCCAAGCTCGCTGCGGCCTGCATGACCAAGATCGCCGAGGGCATGGACGTCACCGCGCACTCGGACGTTCTGCTCGAATACCGGCGCACGGTCACCGAGATGATGTTCGTCGAGCGCAACCACGTCTGCGCGGTCTGCGTCGCGAACAATCACTGCGAGCTGCAGGACATGGCCGAGGGGTTGGGGGTGACCCACTTCGATCTGCCGCGGATCAGCCCCAAGGTCGACATCGACGCCAGCCATCGGCTGTTCGCGATCGACCACAACCGTTGCATCCTCTGTCTTCGCTGCGTCCGCGTCTGCGACGAGATCGAAGGCGCCCACACGTGGGACGTCATGCATCGCGGCCTCGAGACCCGGGTCCAGACGGACATGGGGATCCCGTGGGGCGAGTCCACCACCTGCACGAGCTGCGGGAAGTGCGTCCAGGTCTGCCCGACCGGCGCGCTCTTCGAGAAGGGCCGGGCGGTTGCCCGCGGCAGCAAGACCAAGCGGCCGTTCCTGCCCTGGATGAAGGTCGTGGCAGAGGAGCGTGGGCTGTGAGCAAGCCGCGGATCGCCACGGTCTGGCTGGACGGCTGTTCGGGCTGCCACATGTCCCTCATCGACCTGGACGAGCGACTTCTCGACATCTTCGAGCGAGCCGATCTCGTCTACAGCCCGCTCGTCGACTTCAAGGACTACCCGGAGGACGTCGACGTCTGCCTCGTCGAAGGCGCCGTCTCCAGCGAGGATGACCTTCACAAGATCAAGCTGGTCCGGGAGCGCACCAGGACGCTCGTCTCGTTCGGCGACTGCGCGGTGACGTCCAACGTCCCGGGCATGCGAAACCCGATCGGAGTTGGCCCGCTGCTGGACCGGGCCTACATCGAGAACGTCACGCTCAACCCGCAACTGCCGTCGGAGATCGTCCCGAAGCTCCTGCCGACCGCGACGCCGGTCCACCGGGTCGTCAAGGTCGACGTCTTCCTGCCGGGTTGCCCGCCGTCCGCCGACCTGATCTACACCATGCTCGATGACCTGCTATCCGGACGCGTCCCAGGCGTCGTCGGATCGCGGTTCGGGCGCTGACGGGGGCATCGACATGAGCCGAACCATCACGATCGATCCGGTCACCCGGATCGAGGGCCATTCCAAGATCACGATCCAGCTCGACGACCGCGGCGAGGTCGTCGACGCCCGGTTCCACGTCACCCAGTTCCGGGGCTTCGAGCGCATCACCCAGGGCCGCCCGGTCCACGAGATGCCCGCCCTCATGGCCCGGATCTGCGGGATCTGCCCTGTCAGCCACCTGATCGCGTCGGCCAAGGCCGTCGACGACATCCTGGCCGTCGAGCCGCCGCCGACCGGGCAGGACCTGCGGCGGATCATCAACCTTGGCCAGATCGTCCAGTCGAACGCGCTGTCGTTCTTCCACCTCTCGTCGCCGGATCTGCTTTTCGGGTTCGACGCGGACCCGGCCGTCCGCAACATCCTCGGCGTGGCGCGCCAGAACCCCGGGCTCGCCAGGGACGGCATCGGCCTCCGGAAGTGGGGCCAGCAGATCATCGAATGGCTGGGGGGCAAGCGGATCCACCCCGAGGGGATCGTCCCCGGCGGGGTCGCGACGCCGCTCACGGCGGAGGTTCGCGACCGGATCCTGGCCGGCGTCCCCGAAGCGATCGCGGCGGTCGAGCGGGCGATCGCCTGGTACAAGACGGACATGCTGCGCTGGGAGGACGAGGCCGCCACGTTCGGCAACTTCCGCTCGGCGTTCATGGGTCTCGTCGACCGCCACGGCAACGTCGATCACTACGGCGGGTGGCTCCGGGTCATCGACGCCGACGGCAAGTTCCTTGCCGACCGGGTCGACCCCAAGCTCTTCAACGACTACATCGGCGAGGCCGTCGAGCCCTCCTCGTTCCTCAAGTCGACGTACTGGAAGGCGATGGGCTACCCGGACGGCATCTACCGGGTCGGACCGCTCGCCCGGCTCAACGTGGCCGACCGGATGGGGACCCCGCGCGCCGACGAGGAGCTCGAGAAGTTCCGCTGGCGTGTCGGGCGCGTGGCGGGCTCGTCGTTCCACTACCACTACGCACGGCTGATCGACACGCTCCACGCCATCGAGAAGGTCGAAGAGCTCCTGCGCGGTCCGGACATCCTCTCGAAGCACGTACGGTCGACCGCGGGCATCAACCGGAACGAGGGCATCGGCGTGTCCGAGGCGCCCCGCGGCACGCTCATGCACCACTACAAGGTCGACGACGACGGCATCGTCCAGTGGGCGAACCTGATCATCGCCACCGGCCACAACAACATGGCCATGAACCGGAGCGTTCTGCAGGTGGCCCGGCGCCACGTCAAGGGCGACACGATCACCGAGCCGATGCTCAACCGGGTCGAGGCGGTGATCCGCTGTTACGACCCGTGCCTGAGCTGCTCGACGCACGCCCTGGGTCAGATGGACTTGCAGATCCAGCTGCTGGCACCCGACGGAAAGGTGCTGGACGAGCTGTCCCGTTGAGCGACGCCGCCATTCGCCCGGACACCCCCGGCGACGCCGCCGGGGGTGTCCTCGTCATCGGATACGGCAACACGCTGCGCTCCGACGACGGGATCGGCTGGCATGCGGCGTCACTGCTCGCCGACGATCCACGGTTCCGGGATGATCCGGGGCTCGCCGGCGTCGAGGTCCGTGCCGTTCACCAGCTCACGCCCGAGCTGGCGATCGACATCAGCCGCGTCTCCCTCGTCATCCTGATCGACGCCGGCGCGGACGACCCACCCGGCGAGATCTCGGTCCATCCGCTGGCCCCCGACGAGGACGCCGGCGTTCCCAGGGCCGTTCCGGGCGGCGAGGGCCATACGGTCGCCGGCCCTGGTCCGGGTGCAACCTCCCACCACGTCGGTCCGAGCGAGCTGCTCGCGCTTGCCCGGGCGCTCTACGGCACCGCGCCAGCCGCGCTCGTCGTGCGCGTCGGCGTGGCGGAGATGGAGCTCGGCGAGACGCTCTCGCCCGCGGTGTCGGCCGCGCTGCCTGCTGTCGCGGAGGTCGTCGTCGACCTCATCGCACGTCATCGAGCAACGGGGGACGCGGGCCGGTAACGGACCGGCGGCTGTCCCG
>JARLHH010000243.1 GCA_031292335.1 Candidatus Limnocylindrales bacterium
CCGGACCCGATCGTGACCCGCCAGCGGCCGGTGCGCAGCATCACGAGCGCCCCGCGTGGCCTCGAGGGCGAGGGTTTCCCGGTCCGGCGCGCGTTCGCGGGGGTCGATCTCGCCGAGCTGGACCCGTTCGTCCACCTGGACCAGATGGGCGAGGTGGAGTACGCGCCCGGCGAGCCAAAGGGCACACCCTGGCACCCGCACCGCGGCTTCGAGACCGTCACCTACATGATCGACGGGACGTTCGAGCACAGCGACTCGAACGGCGGCGGCGGCGTCATCACGAACGGCGACACGCAGTGGATGACGGCCGGCGCCGGGATCCTCCACATCGAAAAGCCGCCCGAGGCGCTGGTCGTGAGCGGTGGCCTCTTCCACGGCTTCCAGCTCTGGGTGAACCTGCCGCGAGCCCTGAAGTGGTCGGCGCCGCGCTACCAGGACCTCCGGGCGCGCGAGGTCGCGCTCGTTTCCTCGAACGACGGCGGCGCGCTCGTGCGAGTGATCGCGGGCGAGGTCGCCGGGCATGCCGGCCCCGGCTCGACGTATTCGCCGATGACGCTCATCCATGCCACCCTGAGCCCCCGAGCCCGCCTTTCGATCCCGTGGCGCGCCGACTACAACGCGCTGGCCTACGTCATGGCCGGCCACGGCAGCGTGGGCGTCGCGGCGAACCCGGTCCAGACCGGGCAGCTGGCCGTATTCGGGCCCGGCAGCGCGCTGACCGTGGCCGCGGCGCCCTTTCAAGAGAGCCGGAGCCCGAACCTGGACGTCCTGCTGCTGGGCGGGCGGCCGATCCGCGAGCCGGTCGCCTGGATGGGCCCGTTCGTGATGAACACCCGCGACGAGGTCATCCAGGCATTCGAGGACTACCAGGCCGGGCGGCTGGGCAGCATCCCGGCAATTGCGGCCGTCCACAACACGCCGACCTCCGTGGTGGAGTCGGGCGGGAGCGGCGAGGGTCGGGGCGCGTAGCCCGCGGTCTGCCGCCCGAGGCTTCGGGGGCCGCGCGATCGCGGCAGTCGAGCATCACTCGTCCCGCCCCTCGGCCGCGAGCAGCGACGGAAGCCGGGCGCCGGCCGGGAGCGGACGCCGAGTGATGTCGAGCAGATCGTCGTGCCCAAGCGCCGCGTGGAGCTCAGCCGCATGGGTTCGCAGCCAGCGTCGCTGCGCCGGGTGGTCGGGTCTCCGGCTCGCGACCAGCACCCAGAAGCCCGGGCCGTGGCCGAAGACCCGGAGGTGCGCCAGCTCGTGGACGGCCACCGTCTCGAGGACGTCGGGCGGCGCGAGCACGAGCCGCCACGAGAAGGACAGGCGGCGTGCTCGTGAGGCGCTCCCCCACCGGCTGCGCGTGTCACGCACGGTGACGCGGGTGGGTGCCACGCCCAGGGCCGGCGCGTGGCGGGCGATCGCGGCCTCGAGCGCGTCCCGTGCCCGCACCCGCAGCCATGCCTCGAGCACGGCCCCGAGCGGGCGGCGCTCGGTCGCCGCGAGCGTGACGAGCAGCTGGTCCTCCTCCTCGCCGCCGACCCGCTCCACGCGAGAGCGGCGGCTGGCCGGCGAACCGGCCACCACGCGCACGCGGTGCGGCTCCCCGCGATAGCGCAGGAGCGCGCCGTCACGGATCGGGCCGACCGCGGCGAGCCGGTCCGCCACGGCCGCCTGGCGGGCGAGATGCCGTCGCAGCCAGGCCTCGCGCTGGGCCAGGAACGGCTCCACCAGGGCACGCGCCCGCGGCTCCGCGATCCGCGCCCCGGGGACCGTGGCAATCACGCCGCGACGCGGGTCGACCGTCACCCGGAAGCGACGAGCCCGGTCCGACCGCCGGAGCGTGTACTCGAGGTCACCGCCGGGCAGGGCCGCGCGAGCGGGCGTCTCGACGGCGGCGTCGCGGCGGTCCGGTCGGTGGGGTGCCATCGGACGGATCGTGCCACAGGCGCCCAGCCGGGGCGCCGGCAGCACGTGCAGCCGCTCGGCGCAGGCAGCCGGCGCACGGGGCAGCCGGCGCGCCCCCGATCCCCTGCTATACTCCGCCTCCGGACGAATGGGGCTATAGCTCAGCTGGAAGAGCGTCTGAATGGCATTCAGAAGGTCCGGGGTTCGAACCCCCGTAGCTCCACCAGCCCCCTGACCAGCACCGCAGACACGACCCCACGCCCGTGTGGCGGGGGGTCGTTTCGCATATCAGAGGGCCAGATCGTGACCACCGAGCGGACCCGGACCGAGCGCTACGACCCATCGTCGGTGGAGCCGCGCTGGCAGGCGCGCTGGGCGGAGCTCGAGCTGTACCGGACCGACCTCGGCGACACGTCCCGGCCGAAGTACTACCTGCTGACGATGTACGACTACCCGTCGGGGGATCTCCACGTCGGACACTGGTACGTCAAGACGCCGACCGACGCGATCGCCCGGTTTCACCGGATGCACGGCGAGAACGTGTTCTTCCCGGTGGGCTTCGACGCCTTCGGCCTGCCGGCCGAGAACGCCGCGATCAAGAAGAAGATCCACCCCGCCGCCTGGACGTACCAGAACATCGACAACATGCGCCGCCAGCTGCGGAGCATGGGCGCGACGTTCGACTGGGCGTCGGAGGTCGTCACCTGCGACCCGGCCTACTACCGCTGGAACCAGTGGCTGTTCCTGCGCTTCCTGGAGCAGGGACTGGCCTACCGGACGACGGCGCCGGTCGACTGGTGCCCCAACGACGGCACCCTGGCACGCGAGCAGGTTGAGGGTGTCGAGCGGCGCTGCTGGCGCTGCGGCGCGAAGGTCGAGAAGCGAGACCTGGCCCAGTGGTTCCTGCGGATCACGAAGTACGCCGACGAGCTCCTCGATTTCCGCGGCCTCGACTGGCCCGAACCGATCCGGATCATGCAGACGAACTGGATCGGCCGGTCCGAGGGCGCCGAGATCCTGTTCACGACCGCGCCCGACGACCACCAGCCGGGCGGGGACGACCTGCGCGTCTTCACGACGCGACCCGACACGCTGTTCGGGGCGACGTTCATGGTCCTGGCGCCGGAGCACCCGCTGGTCGCCCGGCTGACCGCGCCCGACCGGCGCGCGGAGGTCGAGACATACGTGGCGGCCGCCCGCTCGGCGACGGAGATCGAGCGCCTCTCCACCGAGCGCGAGAAGACCGGCGTGCCGATCGGCGCGTCGGCGATCAACCCGGTGAACGGCGCCCGGATCCCCATCTGGATCGCCGACTACGTGCTGGCCGGCTACGGGACCGGCGCGATCATGGCGGTTCCTGCCCACGACGAGCGTGACTTCGCGTTCGCCACGAAGTTCGGGCTGCCGATCGTGGAGGTCATCCGCGCGGCCGGCGCGCCGGGCCCGGCGAACGGGCTGTCGGAGGCGTACGTCTCCAAGTCGGCGACCGACCTGATGGTCAACTCCGGGCGGTTCGACGGCCAGCCGGCACCCGCCGGGTTCCGGGCCATCGTGGAGTGGCTCAAGTCGGAGGGGAAGGCGGACTTCGCGGTCACCTACCGGGTCCGCGACTGGCTGATCAGCCGCCAGCGCTACTGGGGGACGCCGATCCCGGTCGTCTACTGCGCCGTCGACGGAATCGTGCCGGTCCCCGACGAGGAACTCCCGGTGCGGCTGCCGGAGCACGTGGACTACCAGGGCTCCGGCGAGAACCCGCTGCGCAGGGACCCGGCGTTCCTGAACACCGTCTGCCCGCGCTGTGGCGGACCCGCCACGCGGGAGACCGACACGATGGACACCTTCATGGACTCCTCGTGGTACTGGTTCCGGTACCTGTCGCCGGGGCTCGACTCCGCGCCCGTCGAGCGCGCCCTCGTCGATCGCTGGACGCCCGTCGACCAGTACACGGGTGGCGCGGAGCACGCGGTCATGCACCTGCTCTACGCGCGCTTCTTCACGAAGGCGATGGCCGACTGCGGCCTCGTGGGCGAGCGCGAGCCGTTCAGGCGCCTCTTCAACCAGGGCCAGGTGCTCGGCGCCGACGGCGAGCGGATGAGCAAGAGCCGCGGCAACGTGGAGGACCCGGACGCGCTCGTCGCGCGGTACGGCGCCGACACCGTCCGCCTCTACCTGATGTTCATGGGTCCGTGGGACCAGGGCGGGCCGTGGAGCCCGTCCGGGATCGGCGGCGTCGCGCGGTTCATCGGACGGGTCTGGACCCTGGCGCTCGATCCCCATGGGATCGAGCCGGGCGACCCGGCCTCGGGCACGCTGCCTGCCGGCGAGGATGCCGCGACGGCCGAGCGGACGATCCGGGGCGCCGCGCACCGGACGCTGGCGACGGTCACGGCCGACTACGAGGCCTTCCATTTCAATACGATGGTCGCCCGGCTGATGGAGCTCTCCAACCTGCTCTTCCGGTACCGGGGCACCGATGTCGCGGGCGGTTCCGCCTGGGACGAGGCGATCGCGCTGCTCGAGCTGATGCTGGCGCCGGCTGCCCCCCACGTGACCGAGGAGCTCTGGGCGCGCCATCTCGCCGCGCGCGACGAGGCGTGGCGCTCGATCCACGCCGAGCGCTGGCCGGCGGTCGACGCCGCCGCCGCGGCGGTCGAGACGCACGAGCTGCCGGTCCAGGTGAACGGCAAGCTCCGCGACCGGGTGGAGGTCGCCGTGGGTCTGTCCGAGGCCGAGGTCGAGGCGCTCGTCCTGGCGCGCCCGAAGGTGGTCGCCGCGCTCGACGGGAAGACACCGCTCCGCGTCATCCACGCCGGCGGCGGCCGGCTCGTGAACATCGTCGTCCGGGGATAGCCCTCGGCCGGGTGCCGCTCGGCGGTGGGACGTGCGGCATCCGGCGGGACGGCCCTAG
>JARLHH010000037.1 GCA_031292335.1 Candidatus Limnocylindrales bacterium
ACGGCGAGCGCGCCGCCTCCGGGGCATCGGACGCGGCGGCCGCGGCCCGGCTCCTGGCCAGCAAGGGCGCCGGCCTCATGCGGGAGCCGGACCTGAGGAAGCGGCGCGCGAGAGCCTACGCGCTGCTGGCCCGCGCCGGTTTCGATCCGGGGACGGCCGGCCAGGCATCGGCCGCCTGGCTCCAGGCGGCCGGGACCGTGCCGCCGGACGACGAGCCGGACCAGCTTCCCGATCCCTGAGCTGACCCGGCTGATCTGCCGGCTTCCCCGGGCGGGATCTCCCCGCAGGTGCGCCGCCGGTGCTCCGTCCGGCTCGGCGACGGTCAGCGGTCGCGGCCGCAGCGAGCCCGGCAGGGGCACGTTTGACCCCCCTGCCCGCCGGCCGTAGGCTACGCGCACCATCGTACGGCGCCGCGGGTGCGACGCCGGTTGTCACAGATCCTCGATCACGTTCCGAACCATCCATCGCGGCGAGCCCACGCCGAAGCCCGGCCCGCGCACCGATCCTGCCGGCGCCCCGGTCCCGACGTACCGCCGTTCCCGCGTACTTCACTCGCCGGCCACGCACAGGGCCGGTCGGGAGGCGAGAGCACATGGACAACCCCGTCGTCGCGGCGGTGGCCCTTCTGGTGGCCATCGTCGCCGGGCTTGCTGTCGGATTCATCGCGCGCGGGGTCGTCGCGGCCCAGGCAGTCAGGGGGGCCCAGGAGAAGGCCGGCCGCATCCTGGCCGAGGCGCGCACCCAGCAGAAGGACCTGATCCTCGAGGCCAAGGACGAGAAGCTGCGCTTCCAGCGCGAGGCGGAGGACGAGGCGCGCACGAAACGCGCCGAGCTCAGCGCCCTGGAGCGCAGGCTGCTGACCCGCGACGAGCAGCTGGACCAGCGCACGGACATGCTCGAGCAGCGCGATCGCAAGCTGCTGGAAAAGGAACGCGACCTCGACCGCGTCCGCGAGGGGCTGGTTGCCGCCCGGGCGGAGCAGGTGGCAGCGCTCGAGCGCGTCAGCGGGATGACAGCGGCGGACGCGAAGGCGGTCATCCTCGACACGGTTCGCGCCGACGCCGAGAACGACGCGGTCCGGCTCGCCCGTTCCATCGAGCGACAGGCCCGCGACGACGCCCAGGACCGGGCCCGCGAGGTCATCGTCACCGCGATCCAGCGGGTCGCCGCCGATCACACGGCGGAACATACGGTCTCCGTCGTGCATCTCCCCTCGGACGAGATGAAGGGCCGCATCATCGGGCGCGAGGGTCGCAACATCCGGGCCCTGGAGCAGGCCACGGGCGTGGACCTGATCATCGACGACACGCCCGAGACGGTGATCCTCTCGGGCTTCGACCCGGTGCGGCGCGAGGTCGCCCGGATCGCGCTCACCAAGCTGATGGCCGACGGCCGCATCCACCCGGGGCGCATCGAGGAAGTCGTCGCGAAGGCGCGCGCCGAGGTGGACCTGGTGATCCGCCAGGCGGGCGACGCGGCAGCCTACGACGCGGGCGTGCCGGGCCTGCCGTCGGAGATCACCCACCTGCTCGGTCGCCTCAAGTACCGGACCAGCTACGGCCAGAACGTGCTGAACCACGTCGTGGAGACCAGCCGGCTGGCCGCGGTCATCGCCGCCGAGCTCGGCGCGGACGTGCTCGCGGCCAAGACGGGCGGCCTCCTCCACGACATCGGCAAGGCGGTCGACCACGAGGTGGAAGGCCCCCATGCCTCGATCGGGGCCCAGGTCGCCCAGCGCCACAACCTCTCCTTCAAGGTGGTGAACTCGATCGCCGCCCACCACCAGGAGGTGGAGTACGCCTGCCTCGAGGCGCCGATCGTGCAGGCGGCAGATGCGATCAGCGCCTCGCGACCGGGGGCGCGCGGCGAGTCGGTGGAGCTCTACCTCAAGCGCCTGGAGGACCTTCAGGCGATCGCCGGCAGCTTCCCGGGCGTCGACCGATCGTTCGCGGTGCAGGCCGGCCGGGAGGTGCGAATCCTGGTCCGGCCCGAGGAGATCGACGACCTTTCGGCATCCCGCCTGGCGCGGGACATCGTCAAGAAGATCGAGGAGTCGCTCACGTACCCGGGCCAGATCAAGGTGACCGTGATCCGCGAAACCCGCTCCGTCGAATACGCGAAGTAGGCGTGGCCGACTCGCGGGCGCCCCGCCCCTGCCGGATCCTGATGGTCGGCGACGTGATCGGCCGGCCGGGCCGCGAGGCCCTCGAGCGTGAGCTCCCCGGCCTGCGGGATCTCCACCGCGTGGACTTCGTCACCGCCAACGGCGAGAACCTGGCGGGAGGGATGGGCCTCACCACGTCCACCGCCGAGTCGCTCTACCGGGCGGGCGTGGACGTCATCACCTCCGGCAACCACATCTGGGACAAGAAGGAGATCCTGCCGGCGCTCGACCGCGACGAGCGGATCCTGCGACCGCACAACTACGGGACCGAGGGCGTGCCGGGTCGTGGCTGGGGCGCCTACGTTGCCGCCGACGGGACCGACATCGCCGTCCTGAACTTCCAGGGCCGCACCTACATGATCCCGATCGAGAACCCGTTCACCGACGCCGATCGGCTCCTCGACGAGGGGGCCGACACGCTCCCGCCGGTCCGGCTCGTCGACTTTCATTGCGAGGTGACGAGCGAGAAGAACGCGTTCGGGATCCACCTCGATGGGCGCGTGAGCGCGGTCGTGGGGACCCACACCCACGTGCCGACCGCCGACGAGCGGATCCTGCCGCGCGGAACGGCCTACCAGAGCGACCTCGGGATGACCGGCCCCCTCGACAGCGTGATCGGCTTCGCGCCCGCGACCGTCCTGCCGCGTTTCATCAACGGGCTTCCCACGCGGTTCGAGGTCGGGGGCTGGCCGGTCGTCCTCAACGCGCTGCTCATCGACGTGGACCCGGCCACCGGGCGGGCACTCGCCGTGGAGCGCGTCCGGCGGATCGTCGAGGCGGACTGATGAGCCGCGGGCGTCGCGCGCCGGAGACCGGCCGGCTGATCCCGCCGGAACCCAGCGTGGTCGACCTGCACACCCACACCGGCCGCTCGGACGGCCTGCTGGCGCCCGCGGAGCTGGTTGCCGCGGCAGCCGGGGCGGGAGTCCGCACCCTCGCGGTCACCGACCACGACACGCTCGCCGGCTATCGCGAGCTGGTGGCGCCCGGCGCGGTCCCGCTGCCGGCCGGCCTGCAGGTGCTCGCCGGCGTGGAGATCAATGCGGTGGCCCGCCATCTCGACCTGCCCGACGGGGAGCTCCACGTCGTAGGCCTGGGGGTTGATCCCACGGCCGAGGCCTTCGAGGCAGCCCTCGCCGGGCAGCGCGGGGAGCGCCGCCTGCGCTTCGAGCGGATGCTCCAGCGACTTCGCGCCGCCGGGCTGGGGGTGGATGCGCAGCTCGCCGGCCTCAACGTCGAGGAGGGCGACGCCCTGGGACGCCCGACGCTCGCGCGCGCGCTGGTCGCAGCCGGGTTCGCGACCAGCGTCCAGGACGCGTTCGCCCGCTTCGTGGGCAGGGGCGGTCCCGGCTACGCTCCGCGCGAGGGGCTGGGCCCCGTCGCCGCGATCCATGCCATTCGGGCGGCGGGCGGGCTCCCGGTGCTCGCGCACTTCTCCGCCGCCCCGTCGCGCCGCGCCCTCCTGCAGGAGCTGATGGACGCCGGGCTGGCGGGCATCGAGGTCCACCACCGCAGCTTCGACGCGGCCACCGTGTCCGCGATGGGCGCCGTCGCCGAGGACCTCGGGCTGCTCCCGTCGGGAGGGACCGACTACCACGGCGACGGCGAGACGTACGCGGAGGCGATCGCCGAGACCTGGGTGCCCTCCCGGATCGCGACCGGGGTCATGGCCGCCCTCGGGGCCGGGATCGCCCCGTGACGGCCCGCGAGCTTCCCGTCCTGGATCTCGTCCCGCCCGGGCTGCCGCCCGGCGGGCCGCGTCCGGCGGCCGCGGCGGCAGATGCCCGCGTCGCCGAGTTCCGGCCCGAGGACCAGGCCCTCCCGCGCTTCTGGATCTGGACGCTGGGTTGCCAGATGAACCGAAGCGATTCGGAGGAGATGGCCGGCCGGCTCCTGGGTGCGGGCTGCGCCGAGGCCGCGGGGATCGAGGCGGCCGACCTGGTGGTCATCAACACGTGCGCGATCCGCGAGGCGGCCGAGGCGAAGGTCATCGGCCGGCAGGGCGCGCTCGCCGCGCTCAAGGCCGCGAACCCGGCCCTCCGCGTGGTCCTGACCGGTTGTGCCGTGCGCGAGCGCGACCGGGCCGGTCTGGGGCGCAGGTTCCCGGCGGTGGACCTGTTCCTGCGCCCCGACGAGGAGCCGGAGCTGGTGGAGCGGCTCGGCCTGGCATCCGTCCAGGGCCCGGTCGGCCTGCGTGCCCCGAGCCCTCCATCGCCCGGACGCGGTCCGGCCGTGGTGGCGAGGACGGCCGCGACCACGCTGGTCAAGGGCGTCCCGGTATCGGCCGCCGATCACCTCGCCGGGTCGCGCGCGGACGCCGTCGCGTCGGGCTCGGTGCGCCGCGAGTCGGCGGTCGCCGCGTGGCTGCCGATCATCTACGGCTGCGACAAGACCTGCACGTACTGCATCGTGCCGTTCAGCCGCGGGCCCGAGCGGAGCCGGCCGTTCGACGAAGTGGTCTCTGAAGCGCGATCGCTCGCCGCCGCGGGCTACCGCGAGATCACGCTCCTCGGCCAGAACGTCAACAGCTACGGGCACGACCTGCCCGCGGAGGGCCGCTTCGCCCACGTGGCCGAGGCACGGCGGGCAGGGCAGCGGATCGACCGCGCGTCGCGGCCCGACCTGGCCGAGCTGATCGAGGCGATCGGCTCCCTGCGCGGTCCCGACGGAGGGCCCGCGGTTCCCCGCCTGCGGTTCATCACCTCGCACCCCTGGGATCTCTCCGACCGCCTCGTCGACGCGATGGCCCGCACGCCCTCCGTCTGCGCGGCCCTGCACCTCCCGGTCCAGTCCGGCGATGACGAGGTTCTCCGGCGGATGGGGCGCCAGTACACCGTCGAGCACTACCGGGAGCGCCTCGATCGCATCCGCGAGGCGATCCCGCGCCTGGCCGTCAGCACCGACGTGATCGTGGGCTTCTGCGGCGAGACGGAAGCCCAGTTCGAGGCCACCCTGCGCCTGCTCGAGACGGTGCGCTACGACCAGGTCTTCGCGGCCGCCTACTCACCGCGCCCGGGCACGCCGGCGACACGGCTTCCCGACGACGTGCCGGCGGCAGTCAAGAAGGAACGCCTGAACCTCCTGCTCGCCCGCCAGGAGGCGATCGGCTTCGCCCGCAACCGCGAGCGCATCGGGAGCGTCGCCTCGGTTCTTGTCGACACGCTGGAGCCTGAGCGCATCCACGACCACGACGGAGAGGACGAGCCGGCGCCCGCGACGCTGGCCGGCCGGGATCCGTTCGCGGCGCCCCTGGCCGACGGCTGGGTTCGCCTCGCCGGCCGCTCGCGCGAGAACCGGCTCGTGCACCTTGCCGGGCCGCCGACGCTCGTCGGCGGCATCGTCGACGTGCGCATCGAGGCCGCCGGTCCATACAGCCTGCGGGGGGTCCTGGCCTGACGACGGGGGAGGGGAGCGCGACCGACCGACGCCCGCCGCTCGTCGTCATCGGCGGGCCGACCGCCACGGGCAAGACCGACCTCGCGGTGCGCCTCGCGCTTTCGCTGCGCCGGGATGGTACGCCGGCCGAGGTCATCTCGGCCGACTCGCGCCAGGTCTACCGCGGGACCGACGTTGCGACCGCGAAGCCGACGCCGGCCGAGCGCCGGGGCGTGCCGCACCACGGCCTCGACCTCGCCGACCCGGACGAGCGCTTCTCCGTGGCGGACTTCGCCGCTCACGTCGCCCGGGTGCTGCCCGTCATCGCCGCCCGCCGTGGCGTCGCCGTCCTCGTCGGGGGCACGGGGTTCTGGCTTGGGGCGATCGCGGACGGGATGGATCTCGACGCGCTGCCCTGGGATCCACGCGTCCGGGCCGCCCTGGAGGCGGAGCTGGCGGCCGCCGGCCTGGGCACGCTCGTCGCGCGCCTCCGGGAACGTGCGCCCGGCCTGGCCGCGCGCGTCGACCTGCGCAACCCGCGCCGCGTCGTGCGCGCCCTGGAGATCGCGACGCTCCGGGGCGACGGCCCCCTGCCCGCGCCGCGCGGCTACGGCGGGCCCGTGCTGCGCGTGTCCCTTGACCTCGCCGATCGCGCCACGCATCGCACCTGGATCGCGCAGCGCGCCGCGGCCCAGCTCGACGGCGGGATCCTCCCCGAGGCCGAGCGCCTCCGGGCTCGCTATCCGACCTCGCTGCCCGCCTTCTCGGCGATCGGGTACCGCGAGGCGTGGGACCTGCTCGACGGGAGGATCGATCGCGCCGGCTACCTGGCCGCCAACGTCGCCCGCAACGTCGCGTACGCGCGCCGGCAGCGGACCTGGTTCCGCGCCGCGCGGGCACATGTCAGCGTCGACGTGGGCGCCCCGGCGCAGGTCGGCACGGCGATCGAACAGGCGCGCGCCTTCGCGCGGGAGACGGTCGAACGGGGCGGGTGACCGGCCTGCCGGGCGCCCCTCGGGCTCCGGCACATCGCCGCGGGAGCTGACCGCACCCGATTCTCAGGAGACCGGGGCGGCAGGCTGAACCGGCGTGCATGGCGTCTGCCAGCTGGCGATCACGTCGCCGGCCCGGTCGAGAACGTAGAACTCGGCGTTCGCCACGCCGTGCCGGCGGAAGACCGGCCGGACCACGTCGCAGGCGAGCTGCGGACCGTCGCGCGGGCCCAGTCCCGGCGCGGCATACAGCTCCCACTGCAGACGCCCCTCGACCTGGTGGACATCGACGCTGGTGATCTGGCCGCCGGTGTCGCCCGCGAAATCCACGATCGTGCCGACCTCGTTGCGCACGAGCAGCAGGATGGCGGCGACCAGCACCACCGGGACCAGGACGATGGCGAGGCACCCGAGCCAGAACGTCCGCCGCCGCGGCTCGGTCCTGCCGAGCTGCCAGCCGGAGCGTGCCGCGGGTCCGGCAGGAGGCAACGCCGCTTCCCCCGGTGATGGTGCATGGGGCGGCGGCGTGTCGAACGGGCCCGGTGAGCCGGGTGGCGGGGCTGCGTCCAGGCCCGAAACGTCCATCGAGCGGATCGTACGCTTCCGGTCCGGCCGCCGGGGTATCCTCAGTCGATGGCCCGCCCCACCACGATCGACCTTGCCCCGCCCGCCGAGAAGGCGTTCCTCGTCGCCATCGACACGGGCGACGACCCCGGCTGGAACGCCCAGGACTCGCTCACCGAGCTCGCCTCGCTGGCCGAGACGGCCGGTGCCCTGGTCGTCGGCGCCGAGTGGCAGAACCGCCGCCACGTCGACCCGAACTGGTACGTCGGCAAGGGCAAGGCGGAGGAGCTCGTCGCGGCGAAGGCCGAGACAGGCTTCGACCTGCTCGTCGCGGACGACGAGCTCTCGCCGGGCCAGCAGAAGGCGCTCGAAGGGCTGCTCTCGGTCAAGGTGATCGACCGCAGCCGCCTGATCCTGGACATCTTCGCCCAGCACGCCCGGACGCACGAGGGCCGGCTCCAGGTGGAGCTCGCCCAGCTCGAGTACCAGCTGCCGCGCCTCACCCGCCTGTGGACGCACCTGTCGCGGACCGGCGGCGGGATCGGGACGCGCGGGCCGGGCGAGAGCCAGCTGGAGACGGACCGGCGCCTGATCCGCGAGCGGATCAAGAAGATGAAGGAGCGGGTCGAGCAGGTCCGTCAGCAGCGCGCCACGGCCGCCCGTGGGCGGGACCGCCGGCTGTATCCGACCGTCGCCATCGTCGGGTACACGAACGCGGGCAAGTCGACGCTGCTCAACACGCTCGTGGGCAGCGAGGTCGCGCTGGCCGAGGACCGGCTCTTCGCGACCCTCGACCCGACCAGCCGGCAGGTGAAGCTGGGTGACGGCCAGACGGCGATCGTCACCGACACGGTCGGCTTCATCCACAAGCTCCCGCACCAGCTCGTGGATGCCTTCCGGGCCACCCTCGAGGAGGTCACCCGGGCGGACGTCCTGATCGAAGTCGTGGACGCCTCGGACGCGCACTTCGCGGAGCACCGGACGACGGTCCAGACCGTCCTCGACGAGCTGGACGCCGGGACGAAGCCCCGGCTCGTCGCCTTCAACAAGGCGGACCTGCTCGTGGCCGGCGGCGCCGCGGTCCACGCGCCGATCGTGGCCGGCAGCGTCATGGTCTCCGCCCTCACGGGCTTCGGCCTCGACGCGCTCCGAGACGAGGTGGCGGCCCTCCTGGCCTCGCTCTGGGAGGAGATCGACGTCGCGGTCCCGTACTCGGCAGGGGAGCTCCTCGCGCGGGTCCGGGAACGCGGAACCGTGGAGGTGGAGTACGGCGAGCACGACGTCCAGGTCCGCGGCCGCATCGCCCCGGCCCTCGCCGGCGAGCTCGCCGCGGTCGCCCTGCGCTGGGCCGAGTCGCTCCACGAGAGCCCGCCCGAGGATGCCTGATGGCCCCTGGCCGCGGGCGCGGATATCGGCCGGCCGGGTCGCCTGAAGGGTCCATCCGGACCCTGACGCGCGTGGACCGGCGGCCTAGCATCGAACCGGGGTATCCCGCGCGAGCGGGCCGTGCCAGCCGAGGGTGATCACGCCATGGATGGATGGACCGGGCAGTTCCTGCGCATCGACCTGACGTCGCGGACCTGGAAGACCGAGACCTTCTCGCAGGAGTTCGCCAACACCTGGATCGGCGGTCGCGGGTTCGCGGTCAAGATCCTGTATGACGAGCTCGCCCCCGGGATCGACCCGCTCGGTCCGGAGAACAAGCTGGTCGTGGCCGTCGGCCCCATCTCGGGCATCCCGGCCCCCAATACCGGCAAGACGATCGTCGCCGCCAAGTCGCCGGCCACGGGCGGCTACGGGGACGGGAATCTCGGCACGCGCGTCACGGACCAGCTTCGCAAGGCCGGCTACGACGCCCTGATCATCGAGGGACGGGCGGAGCGACCCACCCTGCTGTCCATCAAGGACGACCAGGTCGTGTTCCTGCCCGCCGACGAGGTGTGGGGCAAAGGCACGATGGACACGAACGAGTGGATCTACGCCCGCTACGGGAAGGGCGCCGGGGTCCTGAACATCGGCCAGGGCGGCGAGAACCTGGTCCGCTTCGCGGTCGTGCGCAGCCTCGAGGGCCGTTCGGGCGGACGGCCGGGCATGGGCGCGGTGATGGGCTCCAAGCTGCTCAAGGCGATCGTGGTCCAGGGCTCCAGGCCGATCCCGCAGGCGTTCCCCGTCGCGATGAAGGAGCTTGGTCGGGACGACATGCGGGAGGTTCACCGGATCGACAAGGAGCTCGCCTGGTCAACCCAGGGGACGACCGGCGTGCTGCCCTGGTGCAACGAGGTCGCCGCGCTCCCGGTCCACAACTTCCGGGGCACGCACCATCCGGACGCGTGGCAGGTCGACGGCGAGCGGGTCAACGCGGCCCGGGTCGCCACGTTCGGCTGCCCCAACTGCACGATGCGCTGCGGCATCGCCGTCCTCGACGACGAGGGCCGCCAGTCCGAGGTCGACTACGAGCCGGTCGGCCTCCTGGGGCCCAACCTCGACCTCTACGACCTTCCCCAGGTCGCCGCACTCAACTACCTGTGCGACGACTACGGGCTGGACACGATCTCCGCGGGCGGCGTGCTCGGCTTCTACGCCGACGCGATCGAGCAGGGCGCCGTCGCGGGCGACCTCCGCTTCGGCGACATCGACGGCTTCAAGAAGGTGCTGGGCATGATCGCCCGGCGCGAAGGCGAGATCGGCAACCTGCTGGCCGACGGGACGCTCCGCGCCGCGCGGGCATTCGGCCACGGCTCCGAGGACTACGCCATGCAGGTCAAGGGCATGGAGATCTCGGCCTACAACTGCAAGTTCATCCCCGGCATGGCCCTCGCGTTCGGCGTCAGCCCGATCGGCGCCCATCACAAGGAGTCGTGGATCATCACGTTCGAGGTCAAGCAGACCACCCGCGGCTCCTACGGGCGCGACAAGGCCCAGAAGATCGTCGACCTCCAGCGCATCCGCGGCGGGCTGTTCGAGTCGATCGTCACCTGCCGGTTCCCCTGGGTGGAGCTCGGCTGGGGCGTGGAGCACTACCCGACCTACTTCAACACGATCACCGGCAAGGACTGGAAGCTGGAGGACTTCTGGCCGATCTCCGACCGGATCTACGCGCTGATGAAGCTCTTCTGGCTGCGCGAGTACCCGCAGACGGACCGCTCCGCCGACTTCCCGCCCGCCGCCTGGTTCGACCCGGCCAACGCGGACACCGAGGGCCCGATCGCCGGGATGATCCTCGATCGCGAGCAGTACGACGGCATGCTCCAGCACTACTACGACATTCGCGGCTACGACACGCGCGGCATTCCGACCCGGGCGACGCTGGAGAGCCTGGGGCTGGGCGCCGAGGCGGCGGCCGCGGAGGCCTGCGCCACCCTGACATGACGATGAAGGTCACCGTCAAGCTCGCCGGCGGGCTGGTGCATACGCTGGGCTTCAGCGAGCAGGTGGCCGAGCTCCCACCCGGCGCGACCGTCGGCGATCTCCTCGACGCGATCGGAGCCGACCGAGGCCGTCCGGTCATCGTCGGCCGCGACGGGTGGGCGATCGACCTGGAAGACGAGCTCCACGAGGGCGACCGGATCCTCATCTCGCCGGTCTTCTCGGGCGGCTGAGCGGGTCGGGGAGGGGAGGGCGCCCCGG
>JARLHH010000244.1 GCA_031292335.1 Candidatus Limnocylindrales bacterium
GACGACGCCCCCGAGCGTCCGCGCGACGATGCCGGTGACGAGGGTCAGCGAGCCGAGCAACCCGGCCACGCCGAGCGTCAGGCCGAACCCGTCGACGAGATAGAGCGTGACCCACGTGCTGATGACGATCCCCATTCCGAAGCCGCACGTGTGGCAGAGCGCCAGCAGCCAGGTGTTGCGCTCGCGCAGCGCCACGGCCAGCGCGCCCCGGATGCCGGTCCCCGCCGGGACCCGCGGCTCGTCCGGGGCCAGGAGCGTCCAGGCGATCCAGACGGCCGCCGTGGCAAGCGCGGAGAGCGTGAACGCCAGGCGCCAGTCGTTCGCCGGACCGGCCAGGAATGGCATGTAGACCAGCGTGATCCCCGAGCCCAGCAGGAAGGAGGCGCCGTACAGGCCCTGGGCGAGATGGCGCCCGCGATCGTCGAAGATTCCCCGTGTGTACGCGGCGCCGGCGGCGAAGCCGAAGCCCGAGCCGAGGCCGCCCAGCACGCGCCAGCCGAGCAGCGCCGGGAACGTCGGCGCAAGCAGGCCGGATCCGAGGTTGCCGATCACGACGAGGGCGAACCCGAGAGTCACGGCGGGGCGGGTCCCGATCCGGTCGGCGATCGCGCCGCCCGCGAGCATCGTGATCGCGGCGCCGGCGAAGAACGCCGTCGCGATCGCGCCCGCGTCGGCCGACGACAGGCCGAACTCGGCCCGGATGATCCCGAGCACGGGACCCTGGATCGTGTAGTTCGTCGCCACGGCAACCGCGACCGCGCAGATCAGCAGGAGTGCCCTGCGGCGCGACGAGGCTGGCATCCCGGGAACTGTAGCGTCCCGGCCGGGGCTCGCTCCCGCGGCTGCCCGTGGCGGAGCCGACGGTTGGGTCGGAGGTGGCGGCCGGAGGTGGGGTACGGCCGGAGGTGGTTGCCGGCGGTGGGTGTCCGAAGTGGCCGCCCCGATCAGGCCAGGGACACGATCCGCAGCCCGAACGTGCCGCGCGGGGCATTGACGACCACCGAGTCGCCGGCCCGGCCTCCCATGAGCGCACGGCCGATGGGCGACATGCTGCTGATGCGACCGTCGGCCGGTGATGCCTCGTGGCTGCCCACGATCGTGTACGTCTCCTCGCCCTCGGCATCCGTGACGGTGACCGTCGTGCCCAGGCTGACGTGGCTCGTCGACGCACCCTCGATCTGGACGGCGTCGCGCAGGAGCGCGGTCAGGTGCTCGATCCGTCCCTCGAGGATGGACTGCTCCTTGCGC
>JARLHH010000245.1 GCA_031292335.1 Candidatus Limnocylindrales bacterium
CCGGGCCGGCCGGGACGCCGGTCAACCCGGCCGCCAGCATCGCCGCGGCCGCACTCGCCGCGGCTGCCTGCATGCCGGCGACGTGCCGCCGGCTGTGCGTCGTGCCGCCGCGATCTCGTGACATGTCAGCACTTTCCCCCATGGACCGCGTCACGACAAGGAAGGCGGGGTGAAGAATCGGACACGCGTACACCGCCGGTGGAGGTCGCCGCTCGAGACGCCACGCGGCGTCCCCGGACCGCGCGGCTGCTACGCGGTGCGCTCGATCTCGCGAAGCGCCGACCGCATGGCCAGCACGTTCTCCGGCGGCACGTTGGGCTGGATGTTGTGGACCGCCGCGAACACGAATCCGCCGCCCGGCGCAAGATCGCCGACGCGCCGCCGGACCTCGGCGCGCACCTCCTCCGGCCTGCCGCTGCCCAGGACCCGCTGGGTGTCGACGCCGCCACCCCAGAAGACCAGGTCCCGGCCGAACTCGCGCTTGAGCGCCGCGGTGTCCATGCCCGCGGCGGAGACCTGGACGGGATTGAGGATGTCCACGCCGATCTCGATGAGGTCCGGAATCAGCTCGCGCACCGAGCCGCAGGTATGGAAGAAGACTTTCGCGTCGGTGTGCGCGTGCAGGAACGCGAACAGCTCCCGGTGGAGCGGCTTGACCAGCGCGCGGTAGGTGGCGGGCGAGAAGAGCGTCCGGTCCTGGCCCCCCAGGTCGTCCGCCTCTCCGACCACGTCGACCAGCCCGGCAAGCTGGGGCAGGACGCTCGACCAGTACGCGAGCTTCACTTCGAGGATTCGCTCCATCAGCCGACGCGCCCTAACCGGCTCCGCGGCCAGGTCCATGTACCCGTCTTCGAAGCCGCGCAGCTTGAACAGCCCCTCGGACAGGCCGCCGCAGATCGAGCCGACGTGGACCGCCCGCTGCTCCTCCAGCGCGTACCGGCGGGCTTCGTCGGCCATGCCCGCACGACGAGCCGGGTCGGACGCGTCCGGCCACGGGTACGCCTCGATGGCCGCCTCCTCAACCTCACCGCCCAGCGGCGGCGCGTACGAGTCGTAGTAGAGACCTCCCGCACGCAGCATCCGCCGGCCAACGCCCCACTCGTCAATGAAGGTGTGGTATTCACCTTCCTCGTGCATCTCGCGTCGGTACGTGGAGCCGGCGCGCGGGCCGACGGCGCGGACGTCGCAGCCCAGCGCGTCGAGAACGTCCGGCTCGATCTCGGCGAGCTGCTGGGTGATGTCGCCCACGCGGCCCTCGCCCACCGGGAGGCCGAGGGCCGCCCGGAGCCGCGCATAGGCCTGGAGGTGAATGCCGGTGACCCGCGAGCCGCCGAGGTCGAACGGGATCCGGTCGGGCTCGCGGTGGTCCAGCGCGGCGCGGACGCGCTCGCGCGGGCTCATGTCGCTCATCGCCTGCCCACCTGCGCCGACCCAGGCCGCCGCGGGGCGCCGCCCATGCCGAGGCACAGGCCGTGGGCGTCCCGGTCGGCGGGGCCGCTACCGCGCAGGGAGCGCCTTCTTCATCATCGCCAGCGACGGGTCCGGGCCCTTGAAGCCGACGAGGTACTCGAGCCGGATGGGCGCGAAGCACTCGTAGAAGACGACGTCCTCCTCGGTCAGCTGGCGAAAAGCATGGACCCAGTTCGAGGGGATGACGAGCAGCGAGCCCGGGCCGACCTCGGACTCCTCGTCGCCGACCCTGGCCCAGAGCCGGCCCTGCTCGATGAGCATGATCTGCTCTGCCTCGTGGCTGTGGTCGGGAATCACGACCCCGTCCCGGTAGACGATGCGCGTCAGCATCGTCTTCTCGCCCGAGACCGCCTGGCGAAAGACGCCGGGTACGTATTCGACGGTCGGGAACTCGTCCCAGGTCGTGATCTGTCCCATGAGGCTCTCCATGCTCCGGTGGCCCAAGATGAACGGGAGCTGCGGCACCGCCGACGGGGTCAGGTTCCCCTCCGGCCGTTCAGGACGGCCCTGACCTCTTCGCATCGAGGCCGCGCAGGATCTTCTCCGGCGTGATCGGCAGGTCATCGAACCGCACGCCGGTGGCGTGGTAGATCGCGTTGGCGATCGCCGGGATCGGCGAGTTTGCCGTCATCTCGCCGATGCCCTTGACGCCGTACGGACCGTTCGAGGAGGGCATCTCGAGAACGACGCACTCGATCTCCGGCATCTCCAGCGGTCCGGGCATCAGGTACTCGCTGAAGTCCCGGGGGCTGTGATCGACCGCCGGGTAGTAGGGAGCGGTCGTCTCGTACAGGGCGTGGGACATGCCCATCCAGGCCCCGCCGGCGATCTGGCCCTGGACCAGTGCCGGATTGACCTGGCGACCCACCTCGTAGGCGCTCCTGATGCTGAGGACCGTGACCACGCCCGTCTCCGTGTCGACCTCGACCTCGGCCACTGTGCAGGCGTGGGCCTCGGTCGAGTCCGGGTCCATGGCGCCGGTCTCGGGATCCACGAGGCTCTTCGGCTTCATGTAGGCGCCGCGTCCCGCGATCGTCCTGCCGTACTTGAACTGGGCCATCGAGGCGATCTCGGCGATTCTCACCGACCGGGTCGGGACGCCCTTGACCAGCAGGTTCCCGTGCCCGTCGCCCTCCAGGTCGTCCACCGCCGCTTCGAGCTCCTCCGCGGCCACCTCGAGCAGCGCCTGGCGGGCCTCCGTCGCGGCCGCGATCACCGCGTTGCCGACGCGGTGCGTGGCTCGACTGGCGAACGTTCCCATGTCGTGCGGACCGGTGTCCGTATCCGCCGTGTCGATGACGATCTCGCCGAACTCGACCCCCAGCGTCTCGGCCGCGATCTGGCCGATGACGGTCTTCAGGCCCTGGCCGAGGTCGGTCGCCGAGAGCGAGACGACGAACGATCCGCTCGTGGTGGCATGGATCAGCGCCTGCGACGGATCGCCGCCGAGGTTCATGCCGGTCGGATAGTTGACGGCGGCGATGCCCGTCCCGCGCAGCCTGGCCATCAGGAGCGACCTCCATCGTGGCCGGCGTCGCGTGGCGCCGACGTCATCGACCTGAACACGTCCGGCAGCTCGTGTCCGACGCGCGTCGCGGCGGCCTGCATCGTCTCGATCAGGGTCGCGTCCTCCACGAGCTTCCGGTGGGGCTTCATGTCGCCGTCGTGGTAGGCGTTGATGAAGCGGATCGTCCACGGATCGGCGCCGACCTTCTCGGCGATCTTGTCCATCTGGACCTCCAAGGCGAACGAGGCCATCGTCACCCCGAAGCCGCGCATCGCGCTGGTCGGCTGGCGGTTCGTGTACACGCAGTAGGCATCGATGGCGACGTTCGGGATCGCGTAGGGGCCCGCGGCGTTCGCGGCGTGCTTGGTGAGCGCGTACGGGGTCTGCCGGCTGTAGGCCCCGGAGTCCGCGTAGCTCGTCACCTTGCGGGCGATGATGTGGCCGTCCCGCGTGACGCCATCCTTGACATAGATGCGCCACGCGCTGCGCGTCGACGACACCTGCATCTCTTCGGCGCGGCTGTACGTGTACCGCACCGGCCGGTTGGTCTTCATGGCCGCCAGGGTGGCGATCGGCTCGACGATGACGTCCACCTTGCCGCCGAAGCCGCCGCCGACCGTGCCTCCCACGAAGTGGAGCTGGCTACCCGGGACCTGGAGGATGATCGCCGTGTTGTCGAGGCTGAAATAGAGCGCCTGGGTGTTCGTGTAGACCGTGTAGCGGCCGTTCGCCTCCGGCACCGCGATGCACCCGGTCGTCTCCAGCGGGGCATGCTCGATCGGGCTGGTGTTGTAGACCCCCTCGACGATGTAGTCCGCCTGCTGGAACGCCTGCTCGACGTCGCCCAGGCGCACCCGCCGACAGGGATGGCCCTCGAACATGAACGTGTTGTTGCCCCAGTGGGTCACGATCGGAGCGCCGGGCTCGAGTGCCTCCTCGACATCGAAGACGGCCGGCAGTTCCTCCAGGTCGAGCTGGACCTTCGACACCGCTTCCAGGGCCGCTGCCTCCGTCTCGGCGACGATGGCGACGATCGCCTCGCCCTTGAAACGGACGCGGTCCTCGGCCAGCACGAACTCCTCCTCGGGCTCCACCCCGATGAGGCCGAGGATCGTGTAGCAGTTGTGCGGGACGTCGCGGGCCGTCAGGGCACGGACGAAGCCGGGAACCCTCTCGGCGGCGGAGAGGTCGATGCCCCTGATCCGCGCGTGATGGAGCGGGCTCCGGACCATCTTCAGGTGCAGCATGCCCGGGAAGGAGCGGTCGGCGGTGTACCGGGTGCGGCCCGTCACGTGGCCGATCCCGTCACTCCGTCCGACCGAGTTGCCGACGACGTTGAGGTCGGGGCTCATCGTGGCTGCCCTTCCTCGCCGGCGTGCATCGCCTGCGCCGCGACCTCGATCGCTCGGACGATCGGTCCGTACCCCGTGCACCGGCAGATGTTGCCCGTCAGCGCCTGCGTGATGTCGCCGCGGTCCGGTGCCGGGTTGTGATCGAGGAGCGCCTGCGCGAGCATCGTCATCCCCGGCGTGCAGTAGCCGCACTGGAATGCGTTGGCATCCAGGAACGCCTGCTGCAGCGGGTGCAGTCCCTGCGTCGGCGTGAGACTCTCGAGGGTGGTCACGCGCTGCCCGGCGACGTCCTCGACCGGCAGCAGGCAGGACAGCATCGGCTCGTCATTGACGAGAACGGTGCAGCTGCCGCAGCCGCCCTGGCGGCAGCCTTCCTTCGTGGCCGTGAATCCGAGCTGGTCGCGCAGCGCCGATTGCAGCGTGGTCATGGGCTTGACCATGACCTCGACCTCGCGGCCGCCCAGCTCGAAGGCAACGATCGTCGACGCCATGCTAGCGGCCCTCCCCTTCGGCGCCCTGCGCCAGCTGCTCCAGCGCCCGGCTGACGAAGAGGCCGGTCATCCGTCGTCGGTACCACTCGGTGGCGATGGCGTCCGTGAACGGTTCGCATCCCTGCGCGGCCGCGGCGGCGGCCACGGCGATCGTGTCCGCAGAGAGGCTCGTCCCGACCACGAGCCGTTCGGCCTCCCGGGCGCGGATCGGGTGCGGTCCGACAGCACCCAGGGCGATGCGCGCGTCCGCGACGACGTTGCCGTCCCACTCCAGGCGCATGGCGACCGTCACCACGGCGGGCGTGTTGGCGTGCTTTCGGCCGAACTTGATGAACAACGTCGGATCACTCCGGATGGGAACCTGGATCTCGACGAGCAGCTCGTCGGCTGCCAGCTGGTTGGAGAGGAAGCCGGTGAAGAAGTCGGCCAGCGGCAGGACGCGCTCGCCTCGCGGACCGGCCAGCGTCACGCCGGCGTCGAGGGCCAGCAGGGCGACCGCGACGTCGCCGCCGGGCGGCGGCGTGAACAGGTTGCCGCCCACCGTGCCCATGTTGCGGATCGACCAGCTGGCCGTGTTCCGGGCCGCCTCGCGGAGCATCGGGACAGCGGGCTGGGCCAGCAGCTGGGTCAGCGTCGCCGCGGCTCCGATCCTCAGCGTCCCTCCGGCGACCTCGAGGGTGTCGAGGCCGGCCCGGCGCAGGCCCATCACCGCCCCGGGCAGCGAGATCCCGTCGTTGATCAGCGGCATGGCGACGGTTCCCCCGGCCATCACCAGCAGCTCCGGACCGTGCGTCTCCAGCAGGCCGATCGCCTCCGGCAGCGATCGAGGCAAGAAGTAGCTCCTGACAGTCACGCTGAGGTCTCCTTGGACGGCTGCAGGCTGTTGCTCGCGGCGCCGGCCGACGCCTCGGCCCGCAACCGCGAGTCCAGCTTCCCCAGGCCCTGGCTGATGAGCGATCCAGCCAGGCCCTCCACGAAGCGCGAGTCGAGCCGAGACAACGGCCCGCTGATCATTGCTTGACCGTCGTAGTCGATGGTGGTCCTGCCGCCTGCCTCGGCGAGGCGAAATGCGGCATGCCCCCGAATGGAGCCCGGCGTGCCCACCACCTCGCCCTCGAGCCGGCTGCCACAGGGCGCATCGGCATCGACGAGCCGCACGACGGTCCGGTAGGTTCCGACGATGCCCGGAAGCCGCAGGGAGATCTGTCCCCGGTATTCCGCGTCGCCGCTCTTCTCGATCTCGCGGCAACCGGGAATCACGGCGAGGAGCGTGCGCGGGTCGCAGATCGCGGCGTACACCGCAGCGCGAGGCGCGTCCAGCGTGGCGCTGCCGTGGATCTTCATTGCCTTCCGCCGCCGACCGGGGACGGCTCCGCGTCGCCAGCGTGGAGTGCCGCGCCGATGGGGCCGGTCGCGGGTCCCAGCCCCTGCTCGACGTGATCGAGATGTTCGAGCATGGCCTTCTCCGCCGCGTCCGGGTCGTGCGCGCGCAGCGCGCCGACGATCCGCCGGTGATCGCGCAACGCGGCCTCGCGGATGCCGCGCAGACCGCCGGTCCGTTCCCGGCTCACCTTGCCGAGCGTGCTCACGATGTTCATGAACTGCGAGAGCAGGAAGTTGCCGGCCCCCGCGCAGACGGCATCGTGCAGGGCGATGTCCAGCTCGCTGAACCGGTCGGGATCGTCGATGCAGGACGCCAGCGAGGCCACCAGGTCATCGAGCGCGGCCAGCTCGGCCTCGGTGACACGAGACGCGGCGAGGCGCGCGTTGCCGGCCTCGACCACCCGCCGGGCCTCGAGCAGCTGGACCAGGGCAATGCTGTCCTTGGCGAAGACGAAGTCGAGGTGCGCGATCAGCTGCTTGGGCTCCAGGGACGTGATGTAGGTCCCGTCGCCCGGGCGGATGTCGACGACCCGCATGAGCGCCAGCGCCCGAAGCGCTTCGCGGACGACGGGACGGCTGACGTCCATCATCCCCGCCAGGCTCCGTTCGGCGGGAAGCTTGGTGCCCGGAAGCAGGTGCTGGTCCCTGATCAGCGCGAGCAGGCGGTTCGCGACCTCCTCGGGAAGCGTGCTCCGCGGGATCACCGTGAACCGACTCTCCCGGACTGCCGCCGCGTCGACACTGTCCGGGCCGGCGCGACGAGCATCGCTTCCCACCAGGCTGGCGCTCCTTGAAGATTCGTCCCGCACCATCGTAGACTGCGCTGGTATAGTGGTCAACTGGTAAGACCAATTCACGTGACACCCAGCGCCGCCGAGATCGCGACCGGACCCGAATGGAGGCCTCGACTTGATCGAACGGCACATCACCTTCAACGTGCACCCGGACAGGACCGCCGACTTCGAGCAGTTCATCGACGGCGAGTACCGGCCCGCCATGGCGGGGGCTCCCGGCTTCGTGCGGTGCGAGCTCCTTCGCGAAGCGGACAGCCCGACCCGCTACCAGATGGCCTTCCGCTTCGAGGATGCCGACAAGGCTGCCGCATGGCGGACGTCGGAGGTCCACCTGGCACTGCAGCCAGCGCTGAAGGAGCTCCACGCGGAGATGGTGATCCAGGCATACGAGGTGATCCGCTGAGCAGGCGGCCACGCGGCACGTGAAGCGAGAGGCGAGCGGTGTCTGACGAGCGCGTCCTCGTCACCGGCGGGACGGGCTGCATCGGTTCCTGGGTCGTCAGGAACCTGGTGCGCGAGGAGGTGACCGTCGTCGCCCTGACGG
>JARLHH010000246.1 GCA_031292335.1 Candidatus Limnocylindrales bacterium
GCCGCCGGTCAGGTTCCAGATGCACCAACTGTCGATGTTGCCGAACAGGAGGTCGCCGGCCTCGGCCTTGGCACGGGCGCCTGCGACGTTGTCGAGGATCCACTTGACCTTCGGGCCGGAGAAATAGGTCGCCAGCGGCAGGCCGGTCTTCGGCCGGAGACGATCCGACCCTCCGTCCGCGGCCAGCGCGGCGCAGATCTGGTCGGTCCGGGTGTCCTGCCAGACGATCGCGTTGTAGACCGGCTTGCCGGTCTTGCGATCCCAGACCACCGTGGTCTCGCGCTGGTTCGTGATGCCGACCGCGGCAAGGTCTGAGGCTTTGATGCCGGCCTTGGCGAGGGCGCCCTTGATGACCTCTTGCGAGCGGGTCCAGATCTCCATCGGGTCATGCTCGACCCAGCCCGGCTTCGGGTAGATCTGCTCGTGCTCCTTCTGGTCGACAGCCACGACGGCACCGGCGTGGTCGAAGATCATGAAGCGGGTGCTGGTCGTGCCCTGGTCGAGCGCGCCTACGTACTTCGTCATGTTTCTCTCCATACGGATCTGGATGGCGCCCGCCGGACTTACCCGGCGCGCAAAGCGTCGCGAAGGGATTCGAACAGGATCGTGGTGCTCGTCGCCCCAGGATCCTGGTGGCCGGCGGAACGCTCCCCGAGGTAGCTCGCCCGGCCCTTGTGGGCCACGAGCGGCGTCACCCGGTCGCGTCCTTCCGCCGCCGCGATGGCGGCGGCATCGAGCGCGGACGGGAGGTCGGCGATGCCCGCCTCGAGCGCGGCGACGGCCGGCACCATGGCGTCGACCATCGTCTTGTCGTCGAGCCCGGCCTTGCCGCGGGCGATCACGCCCTCGAGCCCGGCACGGAACCCGGCTGCAAGCTCGGTGGGGCCGATCTCGGTGGCCGTTCCGAACGCAGTGCCGAGTCGAAGGAAGAACGTCCCGTAGAGGGGACCGCTGGCCCCGCCGACCGTGGAGATGAGCTTCATGCCGGTCTGCTTGAAGAGCGTTCCGGCGTCCCCACCCTGGAGCCCCGGAAGGAGCTCCAGGATGGCCGTCATCCCACGGTCCATGTTGATCCCGTGATCCGCGTCGCCGATGGCGGAGTCGAGCTCTGTCAGCTCCTCCTTCGCGGCATGGATCCGGGCGGCGAACGTCTCGAGGAACCGCGAGAAGTCGCCTGTGGAGATCACGGGTATCAGACTCCCCAGCGCAGGGCTGGCGTCTTGACCGGCGCGTCCCAGTAGCGGAGCAGCTCGTCGTCGAGCTTGAGGAGCGTGATCGACAACCCCGCCATCTCGAGCGACGTGATGTAGCTCCCGACCAGGTTGCGTGCGATCGTGATCCCACGTCCCGTCAGGATCTCGTTGACCTTGCGATAGGCCACGTACAGCTCGATGAGCGGCGTTCCGCCCATGCCGTTGACGAAGGCGAGGACACGGTCGCCGCTGGCGAAGATGCCCTCCTCGAGGATCGGCGTGACGAGCATCTCGACGATCTCGTCGGCCGGCTTGAGCGCCTCCCGGCGACGTCCGGGCTCGCCGTGGATCCCGATCCCGATCTCCATCTCGTCGTCCGAGATGTCGAACGTCGGCTTCCCGGCGGCGGGCACGGTGCAGGAGGTCAGGGCCATGCCCATCGAACGGACGTTGTCCTGGACCTTCTGGCAGAGGGCGGTGACGGTCTTGAGGTCGGCGCCGGCCTCGGCGGCCGCTCCGACGATCTTCTCGGCGAGCACCGTGCCGCCGACCCCGCGGCGACCCGCGGTGTAGAGCGAGTCCTTCACGGCGACGTCGTCGGCGATCACGACCGAGGCAACCTCGATCCCTTCCGCCTGCGCCATCTCGGCCGCGATCTCGAAGTTCATGATGTCGCCGGTGTAGTTCTTCACGATGTGAAGGACGCCGGCGCCACCGTTGACCGCCTTCGTGGCGGCGAGCATCTGCTCCGGGACGGGCGAGGTGAAGACGGCGCCGGGGCAGGCCGCGTCCAGCATGCCGAGCCCGACGAAGCCGCCGTGCATCGGCTCGTGGCCGGAGCCACCGCCGGAGATGACGCCGACCTTGCCCTTGCGGGGCGCGTCCTTGCGAACGATGATGTTCGGCTCCTCGACCCGGATCAGGTCGGGGTGCGCCGCGGCCATGCCGGCGAGCGCCTCGTCGACCTCGCGCTCGGGGGTGTTGATGAGCTTCTTCATGCGCGCCTCCAGTTGCGAGTCAACGACGAGTCAACGACGGATGCTCAAGGGATGTCGAAGGGACCGTTCGGGTGACCGTTCGGAGCGCCGGCGGCGGGGCCGTTGCCGCCGGCGCGAGACGTAGTAGACGGGGCGAGGCCGGCTTACTTGGGGCCGAGTGCCTTCGCGACGAATTCGGTGATCCCGTAGTTGTAGACGAGGACGCCGATTGCGCCGCCGATGAGCGGGCCGACAACCGGGATCCACGCATACTCCCAGTCGCTGCTGCCCTTGCCGGGGATCGGCAGGACCGCATGCATGATCCGCGGCCCAAGGTCGCGGGCGGGGTTGATCGCGTACCCGGTCGTACCGCCGAGGCCAAGGCCGATCACGAGGACGAGCAGGCCCCATCCGAGCGCGCCGCCGATGGACGACGAGACGCCGGTTGCGTTGCCGAGGCTGAAGCCAACGAAGATCAGGACGAACGTGCCGATGATCTCCGAGACCAGGTTCCACATCGGGTTGCGGATGGCCGGGCCGGTCGAGAAGACGGCCAGCTTGAGGCCCGGGTCCTCGGTCTCTGCCCAATGCGGGTAGTAGTGCAGGAAGACGAGCGTCGCGCCGATCATGGCGCCAACAAACTCGCCGGCCCAGTAGCCCACCAGCTGGTCGGCGCCGAAGGTGCCGTTGTTGATCGAGCTCTGGATGAAGACCGCGAGCGTCACCGCCGGGTTCATGTGGGCCCCGGTGAACGTACCGGCAACGGCGATGCCAGCGAACACCGCCATACCCCATGCCACCGTGATGACGATCCAGCCGCCGGCCTGCGCCTTCGACTTGTTCAGGAGGACGCCGGCGACCACGCCGTCGCCGAGGAGGATCAGGATCATCGTCCCGAGGACCTCCCCGATGAACTTCTCAGCAGACATACTCTCTCCCTATTCGTGGGTGGACACCAACGCCGGTAGCGAACCTGATCGCCTGATCCCTCCGCTGAAGCGATCGCGACCCCGGCCCGGGTCGCCTTGCGGCCGATCACGCCGACGCCACAGCGCCCTCGAGCACTGTTGGCTGAACCGTACGCCCGCCGTGCGGCAGGAAACGTCAAGGAAACGTCTAGGTTGCAGGACCGTTGCAGGGACGGTCGGGGAGACGGGCGCCCACGCGACGCAATGGCCCGTGCGACGGGTCAGGCGCGCTCTGCGGCGACGTCCGCGAGGGCCCGCAGGATCAGCGCGCTCGACACGGCCCCCGGGTCCAGGTGGCCGGCAGACCGCTCGCCGAGGTAGCTCGCGCGACCCTTCGTCGCGACGAGCGGCAGCGTCTGGAGCGCCCCGGCCTCGGCTGCGTCGGCCGCGCGCCGCGTCGCGGTCGCCAGGTCGGCCTCGGCAGCGCCGGCCGCCTCGAACGCGATGGCGGCCGGGATGAGCGCGTCGAGCATCGTCTTCTCTCCGGGCCGGGAACGCCCGAGCGTCGCCACGCCGTCGACCGCGGCCCAGAAGACCGCCACGAGCTGCCCGGGCCCGGCCGGCCGATCGGAGCTCCGCGCTTCCAGCGCGGCCCCGGCGCGCATCAACGCGCGCCCGTAGAGCGCGCCGCTCGCGCCGCCGACCGTGCCGGTGATGGCACGGCCGGCCAGGACCAGGAGCGGCCCCGGGGCATCGGGCTCCGCGGCGTCCGCGGCCAACCGCGCCTCGAGCGTCCGGAAGCCGCGGTGCAGGTTGATCCCGTGGTCCCCGTCACCGATCGCCGCGTCGAGCTCGGTCAGGTAGGCGCGCTCGGCCGCGATCCGGGCGGCTGCCAGGCTCAGCCAGCCGGCGACGAGTGTGCCGCTCACGTGGAGCGCCGTCGCGCGGTCACCCGGGGGGCCTCCCGTCGGCCGGCCAGTCGTCGGGAAGCTTGTCGGTCCCGGGCGGGATCTCCGAGACCGCCAGGACGGCAGCCAGCGCGCCCCCCCCGGCGGCCTCGACCGCCGCCCGCACCGCCCCCTCGAGGAGGGCGCCGCGGCTGACCCGGACCCGGACCCGTTCGGCCGGGTCGAGGTCGTCGAGCGCCATCTCGAGCGCGAGCGCGGCGCTTCCCAGGTCGAGCAGCACGACGGCGCCGTCCGGCGCGTCGGCGAGCGCCGCGCGCACGGCACGCAGGATCCGCGGGGCGCTCGTTCCGAGGGCGCCGGCGTCCGTGCCGCCGGCCACGCTGACCGGGGTCTCCGGCGCCGCCTGGGCCAGCATCGCTCGGAGCCCGCTCAGCAGCTCCGGGCTGTGGCCGACCAGAACGAGCGCGACCATCGGGCACCTCCGGAACCGGGCGGGTCCGCCCTGAGCGGCCGCGGACGGGCCACGACGGAGGGTAGACTCTGTGCTGCATGAGTCTAGGACGAGCCAACCGGCGAGCGGTGGCTGCCGGCGCCATCGAGGTGATGATCACCGCCGAGGATGTCGTCGCCTTCGTCGCGCGCGCGGCGGCGACGATCGCGCGGCACGAGGCGCTCCTGGACCGGCTGGATGCCGCGCTCGGGGACGGCGACCACGGCACGAACATGACGACCGGCCTGCAGGCGGTGGTCCGTGCGCTCGCGGACGAGGCCCCCGCGGAGGCGGCCGGGCCCCTTGACGTGGGGGCCCTGCTGCGGCGCATCGGGCACACGCTGGTCGGCAGCGTCGGTGGAGCCAGTGGCCCGCTTTACGGGACGCTGTTCATCGAGGCGGGCTTCGCGCTCGACGGGCTGCACGTCGTGGACCTCCCCACCCTGGCCCACGCTCTCGACGCGGGCCGGGCCGGCCTGGCCCGGCGCGGGCGGTGCGTGGTCGGCGACAAGACGATCCTGGACGCCCTGGAGCCCGCGGTCCAGGCGCTCCTCGCCGGGGCCGCGTCCGGGCTCGCGCCCGACGAGGCGTTCGTCCGGGCCGCTCGGGCCGCCCGGGCGGGCGTCCGGGCCACCATCCCCATGGTCGCCCGGCGCGGGCTTGCCCTCCGGCTCGGCGAGCGATCGCGCGGGCACCGCGACCCGGGTGCGACATCCTGCTTCCTGCTGATCCGCTCCATGCTCGACGGACGTCGGGGATGGCGCCCGTCGCGACGCGCTCATTGAGCGAGGGCGACCAGCTCCGGGCGCGCGTGGCGAGCCTGGAGGACGAGCGGCGACGGGCGTTCGACGAGGCCCAGCGCGAAGCCGACGCGATGTTCGCCCAGTACCAGCTGAGCCAGCTGCTCGCCACCGGCGACAGCCTGGAGAAGCTGGCGCCGGCGGTCCTGGCGGAGGTCGCCCGCACGAGCGGCGCGGGCGCGGCCGCGCTCTGGCTGGCGGCTCCCAGCCGGCGGACGCTCCACCGGATCGCGGCGCTCGAAGTGACGGCGGACCTCGCGCCGGGCGAGCCCGCCGGCGACACCCTCGCCGGCACCGACCTCCCGACCCGGTTCACGGACTCGAGCGCGGCTGAACGCTGGGCGACTCGCGCCGGCTGGTTCGGTGTCCCGCTCGAGGAGAGCCTTGCGTTGGGAACGGGCGGGGCGGGCCATGTCGCGCTCGGCTACCTCGCGGTCAAATCCCCGCGCGGAGGGACGCTGGACCCAGGGCACGCTCGCTACCTCGGGCTCGTCCGGCGCGAGCTGGCCCTCGCGTTCCGCGCCGCGCAGCTGCGCGGCGCGCTCGTCCACGAGCGAGCGACGCTGGCCGCGATCCTCGACGGCGCGAGCGACGCGATCATCGCGGTCGATTCGGACTGCCGGATCACGCGCCTCAACGGTGCGGCGGCGCGGCTCGTGGGCGCCGCGGAGCGCGAAGGGATCGGGGCGACCTGCGAAGCCTTCCTCGGCTGCCTGCCGGAATCGGGCGGCTCGCGCGGCTGTGGGCGCACCTGCCCATTCCGCGAGGTCCTCACCCACGGCCGGCCGCTCGTCCGGGAGCAGGTCATCGCAGGCCTGGACGCGGCCGCAATCCCCGTCGCGGCGAGCTACGCCCAGATGACGGGCTCGCCGGCCGGCGCGGTGGCGGTCCTGCGGGACCTGCGCGAGGCGCGCGCCCTCGACGCGCTCAAGTCGAGCTTCGTCGCCGCGATCTCGCACGAGCTGCGGACCCCGCTCGCCCTGATCAGCGGACACTCGCAGAGCCTGCTCCACCTGGGCCTCGACGCGCCGACGAGCCGCCACCACCTGGAGCGGATCGGGGACGCCGTGGACCGGCTGAGCGCGCTTGTCGACGACGTGATCGACGTATCGCGGATCGAGAGCGACCGACTGCAACTGGAGCGCGCGCCGGCCAGCCTGGAGGCCCTGCTGCGGGCGTTCACGACCGAGCAGGGCGAGCTGCCCGGGGCACCACCGATCACGCTCGACCTGCCCGCCCTGCCGCTGGTCAACGTGGACGCACGGCGCATCCGGCAGGTCCTGGCCAACCTCGCGGCGAACACGCAGAAGTACGCGGGCACGGGCGCCTCGGTCACGATCCGGGCCCGCCACCTGCCCCCCGACTCCGTGATCGTGACGTTCGCCGACGACGGCGTGGGAGTGGATCCTGCCGAGCGGGCCCAGGTGTTCGAGCGATTCTTCCGGGGCGGACGCGTGCGCGAATCCCGGATTCCCGGCAGCGGGCTGGGCCTCTATGTCTGCCGCCGCCTGGTCGAGGCGCACGGAGGCTGGATCCGGCTGGACACGACCCGGCGTGGCACGTCGATCTCCTTCCGCCTGCCGGTTCTCGGATGATCCCGGACCCGCGTCCCGGGGCGCGCATCCTCATCGTCGAGGACGAGCCCGAGTTCGCCGACCTGCTGGCGCTGTGGGTGGAGCGGCATGGCTGGCGGCCGCGCGTGGCACGCGACGGCGCCGCGGCGATCGTGGCCTTCGAGGCGGAGGAGCCCGACCTGGTCCTCCTCGACCTCAGCCTGCCCCGCCTCAGCGGCTGGCACGTGATCGAGAGGATCCGGGCCGCGAGCCTGGTCCCGATCCTCCTCGTCACCGCGCGCGACGGTGAGCAGGACAAGATCCGCGGGCTGGGGGCGGGCGCGGACGACTACGTGACGAAACCGCTCAGCTTCCCCGAGCTGATGGCGCGCATCGAGGCCGTGCTCCGGCGGGCGGACATCCGGGCCGCGGCGATCGCCGGCGACGAGATCCACCACCCCGGGCTCGTCATCGACGGGCGCGGCCACCGTGTCGCCGCGGACGGGGTGGAGATCCACCTGACGCCGACCGAGTATCGCCTGCTGCGCCATCTCGCCGAGCGCCCGGGAAGGGTGGTCGGGCATGCCGAGCTGCTGACCGCGATCTGGGGCGCCGGATACCGCGACGACATCCACCTGCTGCGCGTGACGATCCGCAACCTGCGCGCGAAGCTCGCCGAGGCGGCGCCGGACCGGCGCTTCCTGGAGACGAGCTACGGCATCGGCTACCGGTTCCGGCCGGGGGAGGAGCCGGCCTCCGACGCCTGAGCGCCGTCCGGCGAGCCGCGCGCCGCGGCCACCCGGGTGACGATCGCCTGGGTGAGCGCCCAGGCCCGCGCCGCGTCGCGTGGGACGCGGATCCGGACCTGGCTGGCCGCGAACGTCACGTCGCCGGGCCGCACGCCCGGGAGCGGGGCGCCGGCGATCAGGCGCATCGCCTCGCCCCGCGAGAGCCCCGAGCCGAAGCGCACCACCAGCTGGCCCTCCTCGCGGGCGAGGGACGTGATCCCGGCCGCCTCGGCGGCGAGGCGCAGCTCGGCCACCTCCACGAGCCGGAGGACCGCGGGCGGCGGGGGTCCGAACCGGTCGGCCACCTCCTGGCGGAAGGACGCAAGGTCGCCGGGCGTCCGGGCCCGGGCCAGGCGCCGGTAGAGCTCGAGCTTCGCCGCCTCGTCGGGCACGTAGGCGTCCGGGAGGTGGGCGTCGACGGGGAGGTCCACCGTGGCGCCGGCCGGTTCGAGCGTGGGGGCGCGGCCTTCCCAGGTCGCCTTGCGCTCCTCCACGGCCTCCGCGAGCAGCCTCGTGTAGAGGTCGAAGCCGACCGCCGCCATGTGACCGGACTGCTCGCCGCCGAGGATGTTGCCGGCGCCCCGGATCTCCAGGTCGGACAGCGCGATCTGGAACCCGGCACCCAGCTCGGAGGCGTTGAAGATCGCCTGGAGCCGCTTGCGCGCCTCGTCGGACAGGCGGTCGCGGCGGCGATACAGCAGGTACGCGTAGGCGCGCCGCGAGCTGCGACCCACGCGACCGCGGAGCTGGTAGAGCTGGGCCAGCCCGAGCGTGTCGGCGCGGTCGATCACGATCGTGTTGGCGTTCGGGATGTCCAGCCCCGATTCGATGATCGTGGTGCAGACCAGGACGTCGGCCTCGCCTCCGGCGAAGGTGCGCATGACGCCTTCCATCTGCCGCTCGTCCATCTGGCCGTGCCCCACGACGATCCGCGCCCCGGGCAGGAGCCGGCGGAGCTGGTCCGCCTGGGCCTCGATCGTCTCGACGCGGTTGTGGACGTAGTAGACCTGGCCGCCGCGGTCCAGCTCGCGGAGGATCGCGTCCTTGACGAGCCCCGCGGACGCCTCGGCGACGCGCGTCTGGATCGGCAGGCGGTCCTCGGGGGGCGTCTCGATCACCGAGAGGTCGCGGACGCCCACCAGGGCCAGGTTGAGCGTACGGGGGATCGGCGTCGCCGAGAGCGTCAGCACGTCGACCTCCCGCCGGAGCTGCTTGAGGCGTTCCTTGGCGGCAACCCCGAAGCGCTGCTCCTCGTCCACAACAAGAAGGCCGAGATCGCGGATCCGGACGTCCTTGGAGAGCAGCCGATGGGTGCCCACCACCAGATCGACCGACCCGGCTGCGAGTCCGGCCAGCGTCGCCTGCTGCTCGTGCGGGGGAACGGATCGCGACAGCATCCGGACGGTGGCGGGGAAGGCGGCGAAGCGCTGGGTGAATGTCCGCAGGTGCTGGTCGGCCAGAACGGTCGTCGGAACGAGGACGGCGACCTGCCGGCCGTCCTGGATCGCCTTGAACGCCGCCCGCAGGGCGACCTCCGTCTTGCCGTAGCCGACATCGCCGACGACCACCCGGTCCATCGGCCGCCCCGCCTCCATGTCGGCCTTGACCTCGACGATGGCGCGCTCCTGGTCCGGGGTCTCCTCGTAGGGAAACGACGCCTCCAGCTCCTGCTGCCAGGGCGTGTCGGGAGCGAACGCGTGGCCCTCCGCGGCAGCCCGCGCGGCGTAGAGCTCGAGGAGCTCCTCGGCCAGGTCGGTGACCGCCCGGCGAACGCGCGCCTTCGTTCGGGCCCACTCGCCGCCGCCGAGCTTCGAGAGGCCGGGCCGCTCGGAGCCCGCATAGCGGCTGATCCGGGTGATCTGCTCGACCGGGACGAAGATCACGTCGGTCCCGGCGAAGCCGATCTCCAGGTAGTCCCGCTCCTCGCCCGCCACGCCGCGCCGGAGCATCCGCGCGTACCTGCCGATCCCGTGGTCGACGTGGACCACGAGGTCTCCCGGCGTCAGGCGCTCCAGGATGTCGCGCGGCACGACCCGCCGGAGCGCCTTCGGCCTGCGCACCCGCACGGCACCGAACAGCTCGCGGTCGGTGACCAGCACGAGCCCATCCGGGCCGCCCGCGAAGCCGGCGTTCAGGCTCCGCCCGACCAGCGTCACGGCACCGGGCGGCGGCGGCGCCGCCGGCCGGAAGGTGACCCCGGCCGGGATCCCCGCCTCGCCGAGCAGCTCCGAGAGGCGGGGTGCCTGGTCCGAGGCGATCACGATCCGCGGCAGCGGCGGGCGTCGCGATCCGGCCGCCCGTGGCGAGAGCGCGATCCCCGGCGGCACCACCGGCCGGATCGACTCGGCCTCCTCGTCCGCGATCGGGACCGTGGCGGGCCGGCCCGC
>JARLHH010000038.1 GCA_031292335.1 Candidatus Limnocylindrales bacterium
GGCTCGGACCTGGTCTGGGAGGCCTACGCGATCGACATCGGCGGCGCCGGCTGAATGGGCCTGCCCGAACCGGGCCGCGGCGGTGGTGCGGGGACACCGGACGACCTGCTGGCGGCCCTCATCTCCGGCGGCGTCGTGGTGCTCGACGGGGGCCTCGCGACGCAGCTCGAGGCCCAGGGCAACGATCTCGCCGATCCGCTCTGGTCGGCCCGGCTGCTGCTGGAGGCGCCCGGCGAGATCACGCGCGCCCACCTGGCCTTCTACCGGGCCGGCGCACGGATCGCGACGACGGCCAGCTACCAGGCCACGTTCGAGGGATTCGCGGGCCGCGGGATCGACCACGCCGGTGCGATCGACCTGTTCCGGCGGAGCGTCGCGCTCGCCTCTGGGGCGCGGGCGAAGTGGCGGGCGGAACGAGAGCCCGGCGATGAAGACCGGCTGCTCGTGGCGGCCTCGATCGGTCCGTACGGCGCGCTGTTGGCGAACGGCACCGAGTACAGGGGCCGCTACGGCCGCACGGTCGCCCAGCTGCGGGCGTTCCATCGCGAGCGGCTCGAGGTCCTCGCGAGCACCGAGGCGGACCTGCTGGCCTGCGAGACGATCCCCGAGCTGGAGGAGGGGATCGCGCTCGTCGAGCTGCTGGAGGCGACGCCGGGCGCGCGCGGCTGGCTAAGCTTCTCGTGCGCGGACGGCGCGCACCTGCGGAGTGGCGCGTCCGTGGCGGAGGCGTTCGCGCTGGCCGAGCGGTCGACGCACGTGCTGGCGGTGGGCGTCAACTGCACCGCGCCGGAGCATGTCGACGAGCTGGTCGCCCGGGCCCGGGATGCCACCTCCAAGCCGCTCGTCGTCTACCCGAACAGCGGCGAGGGCTGGGACGCCGCGACGCGACGCTGGCTCCGGGCCGGCGGGCCGACCGTCGATGGGACGGCGGCGCGCCGCTGGATCGCGGCCGGCGCATCGATCGTGGGCGGCTGCTGCCGCGTCACGCCCGGCCAGATCGCGGCCGTGGCGGCTGCCGTGGCACGGCCCGCGCCCGGCACCCAGGGTGCGCCCGGGACGAGAGGCAGGTGGCCCGGCGACGCCGGGCCGGACGGGAGGATCGACGCATGACGGACTCGACACGGGAGGCCGGCCCGTACCCCATCCGGACGGCGACGGCGGAGACCGTCGAAGCGTTCACGGCGCCGCTCCTCGCCGCGTTTGCCTTCGTCGAAGACCCCGCCGACCAGGAGACCCGCACGTGGGAACCGGATCGGATCATCGCGGCGCTCGACGGCGAGCGGCCGGTGGCGACGGCGGGCGCCTTCAGCTTCCGCCTGGGCGTGCCGGGCGGCGAGGCGGCCGCGGCGGGCGTGACGCTCGTCGGTGTCAACCCCGCCTACCGCCGGCGCGGGATCCTGCGCTCGATGATGCGCCACCAGCTGGACGACGTCCACGCGCGCGGCGAGGCGCTCGCGATCCTGTGGGCCTCGGAGGGCGCCATCTACCAGCGCTTCGGGTATGGCCTCGCGACGCTCAGCGGGAGCTTCGAGATCGCACGCGAGCGGGCTGCCTTCGTGCGCCCGACGCCGCCCGAAGGGATCGTCCGGCTGGTGGATCTCGAGGAGGCGATGGGCATCTTCCCGTCGCTCTACGACCGGGTCCGGATCCAGGTGCCCGGGATGGTCGCGCGCAGCGAGACATGGTGGCGCTCGGTGACGCTCCACGACACCGACCGGGCACGGGGCGAGAGCGGGATCAAGTTCCTCGCGGTCTACGAGGCCGGCGGGGAGGTCGAGGGGACGGCCATCTACCGGGTCAAGCCCGACTGGGACGAGCGCGGTCCGAAGGGCCGGCTCTCCGCGATCGAGGTGATCGCGAGCACGCCGCGGGCGACCCGGGACCTGTGGGCCTGGCTCCTGGGCGTCGACCTCGTGGCGCGGGTTGCCGCCGTTCGGACGCCCGTGCCGCATCCGCTCCAGCTTCTCCTGGCGGAGCCACGGCGGCTGGGGTTCACCGTCGGCGATGGGATCTGGCTCCGCGTCGTGGACGTCCCCGCCGCGCTGGCGGCGCGGACCTACGGGCGTCCCGGCGCGCTCGTCCTCGAGATCCGCGACGCGTTCTGCCCGTGGAACGCTGGGCGCTGGCGCCTCGTCGCCGGCGAGGACGGCCACGCCGTCGCGGAGCGAACGGACGCCCCGCCGGACGTGACGCTCGACGCGGCCGATCTCGGCGCGACCTACCTCGGCACGTTCCGGTTCTCGGAGCTGGCCCGGGTCGGGCGCGTGGTGGAGGGCACGCCCGGGGCGCTCGCCCGGGCCGACGCACTCTTCGCGGCCGACCGCGCGCCCTGGTGCAGCACGATGTTCTGAGCCGCGGCGTCCGGCGCTGGTGGGTCGCCGACGCGCTGCGGTCTCGCCGGGGCGTCCGGCGCGAGTGTGCCGGGTCAGCCGGGGTCCCCGACGCGGCCGGCCGCTAGGTCCAGATCGTGGGCGGGCGGATCAACGCGCCGACGGACGTGGCGAGCTTCTCCAGGAGCGCCCACCAGTCGTAACGGCTGGTCACCTCCGAGGCGCGGATCGTGACGAGCCGCTCCGGCGCCACCAGGGCCGGCAGGACCCGGTCGAGGATCGCCTCCACCTCGTCGCGAAACGCATCGTTCGTGCTCCGCACGCCGTCCGCCTGGAGCTCGATGTCGGGCAGCAGCCGGACCACCAGGTCGTACGTCGCGGACCAGCTCCGGACCAGCCCCTCGGCAGCGTAGCGGTCGGCGCCGCCGCACGACCGCAGGTAGTAGGCGAAGTTGTCCATCACGCCCCGGTCCGTCACGAGGATGTCGGCCTTGCGGGCGAGCTCCAGCTCCTGCCGGATCTGGGACACCAGGACCCACAGCTGCGCCTCGCCGGTGGCGCCCTCGTTGATCCCGAGCGGGTTGTCGCGCACGACCTCCCGCGCCAGCTCCGCGGAGCAGCCCGCCCGCTGCACGGTGGCCGCGAACGCGAGCACCGCGCTCGTCTTGCGGATGCCGTGCGAGCCGATGAAGGCGACCTTCGCGGAACGCGGCCAGCGCGCCGGGAGCTCCTCCGCCGAGGCGGGCGTGGCGGCGGGCGGGCGGGCGGTCCGGGACCTGGGCATCGCCGCCAAGGGTAGGCCGTGGGGGCGCGCCGCGCACCCCTGCTGTCCGGGCACTCCTACGGGAGCGGCAGACGCACTGTTCGGCGCGCCTCGCGGACCGCGCGAACGAAGCTCACGAGGTGCGCGAATGGCCGGATGTGGCTCCGCTCCCCCGCGTAGATCGTCCGGATCGGCACCCACGCCATCGGCCATCCGCCCCGGATGCAGGTCGTGATCATCTCCACCTCGAACGTGAAGCCGGTCTTCGAGCTGGCGAGGAGCGCAGCCATCAGGCGGCGGTCGATCAGCCGGTAGCCGGACTGGTTGTCCGGGATGTCGCGCCCGACCGCCCACGAGAACGCGCGGCCGCCGAGCGAGTTGGCCAGCCGGCGGGCCGGGGGCATCCGGCGGAAGTCCCGGCAGCCGATCACGAGCGCGTTGTCCGCAACCCGGCGGCCGGCCAGGAAGGCAGGGATCGCGGACGGATCGTGCTGGCCGTCGCCGTCGAGCGTGATGACCGCGTCGAAGCCCTGCTCGAGCGCCCGGCGGAACCCGGCCCGCAGCGCGGCACCCTTGCCCTGGTTGGGACGCTGGACAAGGACCGCCGCACCGGCGCCTTCGGCGAGCGAGGCGGTGGCATCCGACGAGCCGTCGTCGACGACGAGGACCGGCAGGTGGGCGAGCGCGCCGCGGACGACCTCGGCGATCCGGGCAGCCTCGTTGAACGCCGGGATCACGACGAGCACGCGGCCTCCCGCAACTCCCTGCGCGTCGATGCCCTGCACGAACAACCCCCTGGCTCCACGCCGGCGAAGGCGCCGACGCCGGGGGTCAGGGTACCCGCTGCGGGCCGACCGGGACGAAGCGGGGGGCGGTCAGCCCGGCGCGAATCAATCTGACCGTAACGGACGGTCGAACGGTGAGACGATGACCAGCATGCAGGA
>JARLHH010000247.1 GCA_031292335.1 Candidatus Limnocylindrales bacterium
CCGCTCCTCGTCGACGGGCCCACCGGCTCGGGCCGGACGGCCGTGTATGCGGAGGCGATCGCCGCTTCCCTGGAGGCGGGCCGCCCGGCCCTTGTCCTCGTCCCGGAGATCCCGCTCGCCCTCCCGCTCGTCGATCGGCTGCGCAGCGACCTGGGGGCCGAGGTCGCGATCCTCCACTCGGGCCTGGGCGAAGGCGAGCGCGCCGACGCCTGGCGCCGGATCCGGGCGGGCATGGTCGAGGTGGTCGTCGGGACTCGCCTGGCAGTGCTGTCGCCGCTGCAGGACGTGGGGCTCGTGATCGTCGACGAGGAGCACGACGCGGCCTTCAAGAGCGATCGGACACCCCGGATCCAGGCTCGCGACCTCGCCGTGACGCTCGGTCGCCTGGCCGGCGCGGCGGTGATCCTGGGGAGCGCGACGCCGTCCGTCGAGACGTATGGACTGGCCCGCGCGCGCACCTATCGGCGAGCCACCCTGCCCGAGCGCCCGGTCGGGGCGGCGCCGGTCGTGGACCTGGTCGACCTGCGCGCCGAGCTCGCCGCCGGCAACCGGGGGCTGCTCTCCGGGCACCTGGCGTCCCTGGTCGCGGCGCTGGATCCCGGTGTCGGCGACCGGGCGATCCTGTTCATCAACCGGCGCGGCGCCGCGTCGGCGGTCCTCTGTCGCGATTGTGGCCACGTGCAGGCGTGCCGGGAGTGCACCCGGCCGCTGGTCTACCACCAGGCCGGCATGACGCTGCGCTGTCACCATTGCGGTGCGGCGGCCCCCATGGCCACGCGGTGCCCCGTCTGCGCGTCGCCGAGGATCCGGTTCCTGGGCGGCGGGACCGAACGGCTCGAGAGCGAGGTCCGGAGCCGCTTCCCGACGCTCCGCGTGGCGCGCCTGGATCGCGACGTCGTCGAGCGCCGCGGCGCTGCCGAGCGGCTGATGGACGCGTTCATCGGGGGGAGCGTGGACGTCCTGGTCGGGACGAGCCTGGTGACCAAGGCCCTCGACGTTCCGGAGGTCCGGCTTGTCGGCGTCGTCTCGGCCGACATCGCGCTCACGCTCCCGGACGAGCGGGCCGCCGAGCGGACCTACCAGCTCCTGGTCCAGGCGATCGGACGGGCGGGTCGGGGTGAGCGGCCCGGGCGGGCGGTGATCCAGACCTACCAGCCCGAGCACCCGGCGATCCGGGCGGTCGTGGCGGGAGACGCGGACGCCTTCTACGGCGCGGAGCTCGCGATGCGGGAGCAGTTCGGGGCACCCCCGTTCGGGCGCACGGTGAAGCTCACCGTGGGCGCAGAGGACCGCGAAGTTGCCCGCCGGGAGGCGCGCGCCATGGCGGAGCGCCTGCGGGCGCGTGCCGCGGTCCTGGCGCTGCAGGTCTCCGTCGCCGGACCGGCCCCCGCCTACGTGCCCCGCCGGGGGGGTCGCTGGCGCTTCAACCTCGTGCTGCGCGGCAGCGACCCGGTCGCCGTGCTCGGGGGCGATCCCGGTCCGCCGTGGTCGGTCGACGTCGACCCGGAGAGCCTCCTCTGATCGTCGCGCCCGACGGTCCGCCGACACGAGAGTACCGACGGCACTTGGCCGCTCCTGCCGGGGCGACGAGAATGCAGGGACCAGCCGGAAGGAGATACCCCATGACCGACGAGCAGATCCCGCCCACCGAGCCCGCAGCGGACGAGCCCCCTGCCGACGAGGGCACGGCCCCCGACCAGCACACCACCGCGTCGCAGGCCCGCGAGTGGCTCGCCCAGCTCCAGCAGATGATCGACCAGGTGGCAGCCCACGCCGGCCCGGTTGCCCGGGACGTGGCGGCCAAGGCGGCCGAGCTGGCCGCCGTCGCAGGCGAGAAGGCCGGGCCCTTCGCGAAGCGCGCCGCGGAGAAGACTGAAGAGGTCGGGGCGCGCGTCGCGGATCGATCGCGCCGCTTCGCCGAGGACCTGCGCCACCGGGCCGACGGCAACGAACCGGACGGCGACACGCCGGAGCCGCCGGCGGGGACTGCGCCGCCGGACGACGACGCCGCCGGCGCCTGACGACGAGGCCGATCGGGCCCGACGACGAGACCGCGCTCGCGCACCAGGCGCGCCGGCGGTCGGCGCGATCCGGCCGCCGGTTCGCACCTCCGGGCCGGCTGCCCGGGGCGACGCTGGCCGAAACCGGCACCTCTCGTATACTCGGAGCATGAGCGTTCTTCCGATCCTCACGCTCGGCGACCCGCGGCTCCGGCTGCGCGGTCAGCCCGTGGAGAGCTTCAACAAGTTCCTGCACGGGTTGATCGACGACCTGACCGAGACCATGCGCAATGCGCCGGGCGTCGGTCTCGCGGCCCCGCAGATCGGCGAAGCGCTGAACGTCGCGGTGGTCGAGGTGGAGGATCGCCTCTTCGAGCTGGTGAACCCGCGGATCGTCCGCGGCGACGGCGAAGACCGCGACCTGGAAGGCTGCCTCTCGATCCCGGGCTACGTGGCCTATGTCACGCGGAAGGAGAAGGTCTGGGTGGTCGCCCAGAACCGGGTCGGGAAGAAGTTCAAGGTCGCGGGTGCCGGCTTTCTCGGCCGGGCGTTCCAGCACGAGCTGGATCATCTGCAGGGGAAGCTCTACGTGGACTACCTCTCCTCGCCGGATGAGCTGATCCCGGTGGGTCGAGGCGGCATGGACGACGAGGAGGACCAGGCGGCCGACGCGGCCCTCGAGCAGCGCGGGATCGACCCGGAGAGGGCAAAGGCGGCCTCCCGCGGCTGAGCCCGTCCGGGCGGTCTTCTTCGGCTCCGGGGCGTTCGCCGTCCCGGTGCTCGACGCGCTCGCGCGCATGAGGAACGTCACGCTCGTCGCGGTGGTGACGACGCCGCCCCGCCCGGCCGGCCGGCGAGCGGAGCTGGCGGCGACCCCGGTGGGGGAGCGCGCCGGCGTGCTTGGCCTGCCGCTCCTGACCCCCGCGCGGCTGCGCGATCCGGCGGCCGTCGCGGACGTCTCCGGGCTCCGGGCCGGGCTCGGCATCCTGGCCGACTACGGGAAGCTGGTGCCGCAGGCGATCCTGGACCTTCCCCGGCACGGGATCCTCAACCTGCACCCGTCGCTTCTTCCGCGCCATCGGGGGGCGACGCCGATCCCGGCGGCCATCCTCGAGGGGGACGACGAGACGGGCGTGACGCTCTTCCGGATGGACGCCGGGCTGGACACGGGTCCGATCCTGGCCGCGGTGGCAGTCACGCTCGCGGGCGACGAGGATGCGCCGGGCCTGGAGGCGCGCCTTGCGACGCTCGCCGCGGCCCTGCTCGAGCGATCCCTCGGGCCGTGGCTCGCCGGCACGCTTCCCGCCGTGGTGCAGTCGCGGGAGGGGGAGAGCCTGACCCGGCCGTTCCGCCGCGACGACGGGCGGCTGGACCCGGGACGCCCGGCCGCGCTGCTCGAACGCCAGGTCCGCGCCCTGCGTCCATGGCCGGGCACGTTCGTCGAGACCACGACCGGAAGGGTCGGCGTGCTCCGGGCCGGGGTCGCGCCCGGCGAGCCCGGCGACGAGCCAGGGCAGCTCGTCCGTGACGGTCGCTCCGGCCTGGCGCTCGCGACCGCCGCGGACCGGCTTCGCCTGCTGGAGCTCCAGCCCGCCGGGGGCCGCCGCATGGACGCTGCCACGTTCGTGCGAGGCCGTGCCGGGCTCATCGGCACCCGGGTGGGATAATCGAGCCCGGATGACCGAACCGAACGTCCAGGCACTGCCCAGGCCCGTCCCGACAGCTCCGCGCGACCCGCGCCCCGGGGTGTCCGGCCTGGAGCCGGCCGCGCTCGCCGCGATCCTGGTCGAGATGGGAGAGCCGGCGTTCCGGGCCCGCCAGGTGGGCGACGCGGTGTGGCGCTCGGAGGCGGCCTCGTGGGATGACGTGACCACGCTGGGCCGGCCGCTGCGCGCCCGGCTCGCCGAACGCCTGCGCTTCGATTCGCTGACCGCCACCGAGATCCGGGTCGCCGACGACGGCGCGACGGAGAAGGCGCTGCACCAGCTGTCCGACGGGCGGCTCGTGGAGAGCGTCCTGATGCACTATCCGGCCCACGGCGCGCGGCGTGAGCGGAACACGCTGTGCATCAGCAGCCAGGCAGGCTGTGCCGTCGGGTGCCCGTTCTGCGCCACCGGCGAGCTCGGGTTCGAGCGCGACCTGGACGTCGCCGAGATCGTCGACCAGGTCCGGCACGCCCGGCGCCGCCTGGCAGCCGGCGGCCGTCACCTGACGAACCTGGTCTTCATGGGCATGGGCGAGCCGCTCCTGAACCTCGACGCCGTGGTGGCCGCGGCCCTCGTCATCACCGACGCGGAGCGCTTCGGGCTGGGTGCCCGCCACGTGACGATATCGACGTCCGGCGTGGTGCCCGGGATCGAGCGGCTGACCGCGATGCGCCCCCAGTGGACGCTGGCCGTCAGCCTCCATGCGGCGCGCGACGCGCTTCGCGATCTCCTGGTGCCGCTGAACCGACGCTGGCCCGTCCGCGCGGTTGTCGCCGCGGCGGCCGGGTACGCGGCAGCCACCGGGCGCCGGGTGAGCTACGAGTACGTGATGATCGACGGGCTCAACGACACGCCGGCCGACGCGGACGCGCTGGCGCGCCTGCTGGCCGGCAGCGGCAGCCACGTCAACTGCATCCCGATGAACGCGGTCGCCCACACCCCGTGGCAGGCGAGCGCGCCCGACCGGATCGAGGTGTTCGCGAACCGCCTGCAGGCCGCCGGGATCGGCGTGACCGTCCGGCGGAACCGCGGCCAGGAGGTCGGGGCGGCCTGCGGCCAGCTGGCTGCCGAGCGGTCGGGGGAGCCGGCCGCCGTCGCCGTGACCCGGCGCCAGGAGCGCCTCGTGGCCGCGTCCGCCCGCGCGCTGGC
>JARLHH010000248.1 GCA_031292335.1 Candidatus Limnocylindrales bacterium
GGGGGAGATCACGATGACCGACAACACCATCCCGACGCCGGGCACACCGGACTGGGCCGGAAAGCCGATCTGGGTCGACCTCGCGAGCGGCGACCCGGAGAGATCGCGGGCATTCTACGCGGGGCTCTTCGGCTGGCTGGTGGAGGCAAATCCCGACCCCCAGTACGGCGGCTACGCCGTGGCGACGCTCGCGGGCCAGCCGGTGGCGGGGATCGGGCCCAGCATGATGCCCGGCGCGCCCACCGCCTGGTCCCTGTACATCGGGACGCCCGACGCCGACGCGCTCGCGCAGGCCGTCGCAGCGGCCGGCGGCCGGATCATCGCGCCGCCCATGAGCGTCGGCGACCAGGGTCGCATGGCGGTCTTCCAGGATCCCACGGATGCGTTCATCTGCGCATGGCAGCCGATCTCCATGGCGGGCTTCGCCGCCGGTCGGCCGAACACGTTCGACTGGGCGGAGCTGAGCGCGCGCGGCTTCGAGCGGGCCGCGCCGTTCTATGCGGCCGTCTTCGGCTGGACCTCACGCGAGACGCCCACCGGGGACGGGCAGGCGCCCTACACGCACTTCCGGCTCCGCGATGAGGTGATCGCCGGCGGCATGGAGATGAGCCCCATGGTGCCCGCCTCCGTGCCCAGCTACTGGATGGTCTACTTCAGGGTCCCGGACGTGCACGACGCGCACCGGCGCGCCACGGCGGCAGGTGCCACCGAGGTGCTGCCGCCCCGGGACTTCCCCGGTGGTCGGTTCTCGATCGTGCGCGATCCACAGGGCGCGACGTTCGCCCTGCACGAGGTCGCCGCTCGCTGACCACGCGGCGGCGCCCCGCCGTCGGGGCCGCCACGGCGACCGGGCGGCGAACCCCGCGTCGCTCAGCGAGGCGAGCCCCGCGTCACGGGCCGCGGCGGTGGATGCGTCGCAGCGAGCCGCAGGGCTCGGAGGGCGACCGCCAGCTGCCAGGCTCCCGGGATCGCGACGTAGATGCGCTCGAGCAGCCCCAGCCAGGCCTCGAGCGGCCCTGCCAGCGTCACGGGGACGAGCAGCGTCGCGACCACCATCAGCACGGCCGAGGCGGCGGTCGGGCGCGACGCCGGTCGCCACGCCGGGTCGCGTCCGAAGACCCGCCCCACGAGGCCGAGCGAGACAGGAGTCGCGACCGCGTAGACGAAGAAGGTGGCGAGATGGAGCCCGCCGACGAGCGTCTGCTGAGCGCCTGTGGCATCGGTCGGGAACAGCGCGAACGCCAGCGCGATGGCGGCCTGCACGGTGAACACGGCGCGGACGACGGTCCGATCCCGGGGTGTCGCACCGATGACCCGCCCGGCCCCGACCGCCCAGGCGAGCGTCAGCGGCGCGCCGATCGCGAACGCCAGCACCTGCAGCCAGCCGAGCGGCGCGTGCACCATCGAGCTGATCGAGTCGGTCATGACGTCGTACCCGGGCCACGTCGCCGCGACCACCGCGCCGAGCGCCCAGAAGACGACGGGGCCGATCACCCCGCAGGCGAGGATGGCGCGTGTCCAGCGCGCCGGGCGGGGGAGGGCGGCGGGTTCGCGCACTGTGCCAGTCTCCCGCGCGCCTACGACATCGACCCGCGTGCCTGCGCCCGGTCCCAGCGATGCGCGCGCAGCGCGGCGACCAGGTCCGCGGGCAGCGGCCCGGCCGCCGCGGCCGCGAGGTTCGCGGCGAGGTGCTCGAGGCTGCGCATGCCCGGGATCACGGTGGTCACGTCCGGGCTGGAGAGGATGAAGCGGAGCGCCAGCTGGGCCATCGTCTGACCCCCGGGCACCAGCGACCTGATCGCCTCGACCCGGGGGATCGTCGCGGCAAGGTTCGCCGGGCCGAAGTAGCCGTTCCGCCAGTCGGCCTCGGGCCAGCGGCTGCCGAGAGTGAGCGTTCCGGCCAGGCTTCCCTCGTCGAGGGGCACGCGCGCGATCACGGCCACGCCAAGCGTGCGGCAGAGCGGGAACAGCTCGTCTTCCGGAGCCTGGTCGAA
>JARLHH010000249.1 GCA_031292335.1 Candidatus Limnocylindrales bacterium
GCCGGCGACCAGGGGGCTAGCCCCATCCCGAAGACGCCGGGTGCCCGGCTGGTTCGTCGCCAAGGGCGAACCTACTGTCAGGGCATCGGTCGCAGCCCGCGATCGACAGCCTGGAGGCAGCACACGATGGCGGTGGATCGCCGGTTGGTCTACGTGGGGGTCTTCCTGTTCGCGCTCGGCGGCGTGACCCTCGCCGCGCAGGGCGGCGTCTTCGGGAGCGACGAGGCGGCCCAGGCGCTGCGCCTGTGGCCCGTGGCGATCATCGCCCTGGGTGCCGGACTGCTCCTGCACCGCACGCGCTTCGGGCTGGCGGGCGGGCTCGTGGCCGCCGCGATGCCCGGGCTGCTCCTCGGGGGCGCCCTGGTGGCCGCGCCGCGCCTCGTGCCCGAGTGCGGCGGCACTCCGCAGGCCGGGGGCGTCGTCTCCCGCCAGGGCACGTTCGACGGCCCGGCGAGCGTGGACCTGACGTTCGCGTGCGGCGACCTGTCCGTGATCACTGCGCCGGGAAACGGGTGGCAGATCCAGACCGGCGACGCCGCCGGGAGCACGGCGACGGTCGCCTTGACCCCCGGCCGGCTGTCGGTCGCGTCGTCAGGCGAATGGCACGCCTTCGGGCCGCTGCACGGCGGCGACACCTGGCAGCTGTCGCTCCCCACCGCGACGAGCCTGGACCTGGCCGCCGAGATCAACGCGGGACGGGCGAGGCTTGATCTCGCCGGCGCCCAGCTGCGGAGCGCGAGCTTCACCGTGGACGCGGGGGACGCGCGGGTCGACCTGTCGGGCGCGTCAGTGGGCCACCTGTCCATGGACGTCAACGCGGCGGCAGCGTCCGTCGTGCTGCCGGTGAGCCAGGACCTCGGCGCGGACCTGTCCGTCAGCGCCGGCTCTCTCAAGGTCTGCGCGCCGAGCGGGCTGGGCCTGCGGGTCCATGCCACCGCGGTGCTCGCGTCGGCGAACTACGGGGATCTCGTCCGGGTGGGTGACGCCTGGGAAAGCCCCGGCTATGCAATGGCGAACCACCACGCGGACGTGACCATCGCGGCCACCGTCGGGAGCGTGGAGATCAATCCCCAGGGAGGCTGTCAATGAACCCGCGTCGTCTCTATCGCTGCCGCTCCGATCGGCGCCTCGCCGGTGTCGCCGGCGGAATGGCCGAGTACCTCGATCTCGATCCCACGCTGATCCGCGTGCTCTGGCTCGTCTCGATCTTCTTCGGCGGCTTCTCCATCCTGCTCTACATCGTCCTCGCGTTCGTGATGCCGCTCGAGCCCGTCGGCGTGCCGAACTCGGGACCTGTCGACCCCGCCTGGCCCGCGCACTGGCACGAGCCGCGGCCCGAGACCCGGCGCCGCCGCGGGCGGGCTGGCCTGTACGTCGGAACGGCGCTCGTCGTCCTCGGGGCCATCGCCCTGGTGGACGCGGTGGTCCCCGGCTGGGCCGGCAATGCCTGGTTCGGGCCCGCCGTCCTCGTGGCCCTGGGTGTCGCGCTCCTTGCCGGCTCCATCCACCGTGACGGGGGCGCGCCCGATGATCGGCCGGCCGCCGGATCCCAGGGGGAGGACGGCCATGCAACTCCTGCGTGACCTCGGGCGGCGCAAGGTCCGCACCACCCTGACGATCCTGGGGATCACCATCGGGATCTGGGCCCTGGTCGTGTTCGGCTCGATGGCGAACAAGATCAACGCCCTGGTCGCCGGCGGGAGCGAGTTCTACGCGGGCAAGGTCACCGTCTCGGCGGCCGGCGGATCGATGGGCTTCGGCAGCCCGCTCGCGATCTCCGCCGCGGACCGGATCGCCGGTCTGCCGGGCGTCGACGTCGTCGTCCCCGGCGTCTCGCTCCTGATGTCCGACCAGGCGAGCACAGTCTCCTTCGGGATCCCCGAGCTGATCGAGGGCCAGGTCGCGGGCGCCGACCGCGGACGGGAGACCTTCGCGCTCCACTACGCGAGCGGCCGCGCCCTGACCCCCGCCGACGAAGGCAGCGACGTCACCGTTGTCGGCTCCGACATCGCCCGCCAGCACAACCTGCGCGTCGGCGACAGCCTGACTCTGCGCGGAGAGCCGTTCACGGTCGTGGGCATCCTCGAGCCCACCCTCACGGCGCCGGACACCACGGCAGTCGTGCCCCTCGCCGCCGGGCAGCGGCTGTTCGTCGCCTCACTTCCCACGCTCGTCTCGGCCAGGCTGGACCCGACGGCGATCGCCAGCGGGCTGACCGTCTACCCGAAGCCGGGCGTCGCTCCGGAAGCCGTCGCGGCCGAGATCAAGACCGCCGAACCGGACCTCGTGACGATGACCAGCGCGGACTTCGACCGCCAGGTCGGCTCATCCACCTCGATCCTCAACGCGATCCTGGTGGGGATCGCCCTGATCAGCCTGGTCGTGGGCGGGCTCTCCGTGATCAACACGATGGCCATGTCCGTCGCCGAGCGGACGCGCGAGATCGGCATCAAGCGGGCGATCGGCGGTGGACGGCTGCGCATCGTGCGCGAGCTCGTGACCGAGTCCGCCCTGATCGGGTTCCTCGGCGGGGCCGTGGGGCTGGCGCTCGGCGCCGCGCTCGTCCTGGCGGCGAACGAGGCAGGCCGGTCGTCCGGCACGGTCCTCTTCCAGCTGACCCCCGGGACGGCCCTCACGGCGGTCGCGTTCTCCACCCTCCTGGGCGCCTTCGCCGGCTTCGTCCCCGCCCTCCACGCCGCCCGGCTCGATCCGGTCACGGCCCTGCGCTACGAATGACCACCCACGAACAAATCAGGAGACCGAGCATGGCACCCACGGCACTTCTCGAAGGCGCCAACCTGCGCAAGACCTACCGGCTGGGACGCGACACGACGGTCGAGGCCCTGCGCGGGGTGGACGTTCGCATCGAGCCCGGCGAGATGGTGGCGATCATGGGCCCGTCGGGTTCCGGCAAGAGCACGCTCATGCACATCCTGGGCCTGCTCCACGCTCCCGACCTCAACCACGGCCCGCGCCCCGAGCTGCGCTTCGAGGGCCGCGACATCGTGGCGCTGAGTGACGCCGAGCGGACTCGCATCCGGGCCCGGCGGATGGGCTTCGTGTTCCAGGACTTCAACCTGGTCCCGACGCTCACCGCGCTCGAGAACGTGATGCTCGCCTGCGACTACGCGGGGGTCAGGGGGCCGGCCGCCCGGACGGCGTCCCGCGGGGCGCTCGACCTGGTGGGGCTGGCCGGCAGGGGCGATCACCGCCCGGTCGAGCTCTCCGGTGGCGAGCAGCAGCGCGTTGCGATCGCCCGCGCCCTGGTGAACCGGCCGTCGCTCGTGCTCGCCGACGAGCCGACCGGCAACCTGGACTCGGAGCGTTCCGCCGAGGTCCTGGCCCTCCTGCGCAGGTTCAACCGCGAGCACGGCCAGACGTTCGTGCTCGTGACCCACGACGCGGAGGTCGGCGCGGCCTGCGACCGCGTCGTGCGCATGCGTGACGGGCGCGTCCGGGACCAGGCGCCCGTGGCCCTGGCCACTCCCGTGGACCTCTCGCCGCGCGTTGCCGCGGTGGCGTGACGTCCGCGATGACGCACGCCAGGCGGGACCGAACAGCCCGCAGCGGGCGTGTCCGAGCCTGGCCGGGCTGGTAGGGTCAGCAGCATGAGCGAGGGCGCCGGCGTTCGGGACGGGGCTGGTCGGCCGCGGCGCCTGGTCGATCTGATCGGCGCCTTCCTGTGGTCGCCGCTCGACGGGGCCACCTGGCGGGCGAACCTCGCGATCCTGCTGGGCCTGCTCATCGCGATGCTGTCGATCGGCACCCTGAGCGCCTGCTTCTCGGCGGGCGGGTCCATGCTGATCTGGCTGATCGGGATCCCGATCATCGGCCTCGGGATCGAGTTCTCGCGGCTCTTCGCGCGGGTCGAGCGCTGGCGGATGACGCTGGTCGACCGGCGGCCGCTCCTCCCCCACCCGTACCGCCCCTTCGACGGTCCCCCGCGCCGCCCGTTCGGACCGTGGGTCCGCGCGTGGGCCGAGACCGAGTTCCTCGACGCAAACCGCTGGCGTGACGTCGTCTACAGCCTCGTCCTGGCACCCCTGGCAGCGCTCGAGTTCGCGGTCGCGGTCGGCCTGTGGGCGGCGGCGATCGGCCTGATCGCGGCGCCGCTCGTGCTCGCCGGCCTCCGATCGATCGGTGTCGGCCCGCTCCTCGAGGATGTCCCGGTTGCCTGGGACACGGCCGTCGTCGTCGCCATGATCATCGGCCTGGCCCTCGTGCCGGTGGCGGCCTCCGTCTCGCGTGGACTCATGCTCATGCACCGGGCCGTCGTCGAGGGGCTCCTGTGCGTCAGCCCGAGCGCCGCGCTCCGACAGGAAGTGGAGCGGCTCCGCGGCAGCCGGTCCGCTGCCGTGGAGCTGGAGGCGAGTGAGCTTCGCCGGATCGAGCGCGATCTTCACGACGGCGCCCAGCAGCGCCTGGTCATGCTGACCATCGATCTCGGCCTCGCCGCCGAGCGCCTGGACCGGGACCCCGCCTCGGCGCGCGTGCTCGTGGTGGAGGCCCAGGACCAGGCGCGCCAGGCGCTCGCCGAGCTGCGCGACCTGGTCCGCGGGATCGCGCCCGCCATTCTGCTCGACCGCGGCCTGGTCGCGGCGCTGGGTGCGATCGCCGGACGCTGCCCGGTGCCGACGATCGTCCAGAGCACCCTGCCCGCCGGGACGCGGCTGCCGGACGCGATGGAGCGGACGGCCTACTTCGTGGTGGCCGAGGCACTGGCCAACGTCGCCAAGCACGCTTCCGCCGGGCGCTGCGAGATCCGCTGCCGGGCCGAGGAGCGGGGCCTGGTCGTGGAGGTCTGGGACAACGGCGCAGGCGGCGCCCGGATCCTCCCCACCGGCGGGCTGTCCGGCCTGGCCGGTCGCGTCGAGGCGCTCGATGGGTCCCTGGAGGTCGAGAGCCCGCCGGGCGGGCCGACGCTGGTCCGCGCCGTGATCCCGCCCGCCGCCTACGTGCCCAGGTAGGCCAGCACCGCCAGCACGCGGCGGTGATCGTTCTCCGAATCGGGCAGCTCCAGCTTGCCGAAGATGTTGCTGATGTGCTTCTCGGTGGCCCCCTCCGAGATGCCGAGCGCCGCCGCGATCCCCATGTTCGTCCGGCCCTCGGCCATCCCGCCAAGAACCTCGCGCTCGCGCGGCGTGAGCGCGTCCAGCCGGTCGTCGCGCTGGCGGCGCACCATGAGCTGGGCCACGACCTCCGGGTCCAGCGCGGTCCCGCCTGCGGCGACCCGGCGCAGCGCGTCCATGAACTCGCGGATGTCGGCGACGCGGTCTTTCAGCAGGTACCCGACGCCGCCGCCGCCGTCCGCGAGCAGCTCCGTGGCGTACTGGCGCTCGACGTACTGGCTGAGCACGAGGACGGGCGTGCCGGGCACCCGGCGCCGGGCCTCGATCGCGGCCCGCAATCCCTCGTCGCGCTGGGTCGGCGGCATTCGGACATCGACGACGGAGACGTCGGGACGGTGCGCGACGACCGCCTCCACGAACGACGGGCCGTCGCCGACCTTGGCCACCACGATGCCGCCGGAGTCGACGATCAGCCGGGCCAGCCCTTCCCGGATGAGCGCCGAGTCCTCCGCGATGATCACCCGGAGCGGCTGGACGTCCATGCGTCGATGATGCACCAATCGTGGAGCCACGGCCCCCCGCCTGGACGGGCTGCGGCGCGAGCGGGGTGGCCACGGGAGGTCCCGACCCGGATCTTGGCGACGCTCGGTCCCGGGCGATAGACTCGGTCGGGGGCGGGGCCTGCCGCGGCGCAGTGGGACGCGACCCATCGAAGGAGATCGCATGCACGTCCTCGTCGCGTACGCCAGCCGGCACGGCGCCACGCAGGGGATCGCCGAGCGGATCGCCCAGGTCCTGGAGACCGGCGGCGTGACGGCGCAGGCCCTGCCCGCGGCGTCGGTCAAGAGCGTGGCCGCGTACGACGCGTTCGTCGTCGGGAGCGCCGCCTACATGTTCCATTGGGAGAAGGCAGCAGTCGCCTTCGTCCGTCGCAACCGGGCCGTCCTCGCCGAGAAGCCCGTCTGGTTGTTCAGCAGCGGCCCGCTGGGCTCCGAGGCCGTCGATGCCCAGGGCAGAGACCAGCGACTCGCGGCGATCCCCAAGGAGGCGTCCGAGATGCTCGTGGCCGTCAACGCGCGGGAGCACCGGGTCTTCTTCGGCGCCTACGAGCGGGATCGCAAGCCGATCGGGATCGCGGAGCGGTTCGTGTCGATCATGCCGGCCGCCAGGGAGGCGATGCCGGAGGGTGATTTCCGGGACTGGCCGGAGATCGAAGCATGGGCTGCCGGCATCGCCGCCGCCTTGACGGAGGCACCCGCCGGCTGAGCCCGCGGTGCGCCGTCCCCGTCCGGGCGGGGAACCAACCTCCGCGGCCAAGCGTCGTCGGCGCACGGCGGTTCCCGCCGATTCGCGAACGGCCCGAGGAGACGATCCATGCATGCACAGCTCGAAGTCAAGGCCCGGCGCCGCGTCGCGGGCCTTCTTCTTGTCCCGCTCCTCGTCATCCTGGCGGGAGGCTCGGCGGCCGCGGCCACGCCGAGCCCGGCAGCGCCGGAACCGAGCACGCCGGGGACCGTCGACGGGCTGGCGGGCGGACTGCCCGTCGGGGCGCCATCCCAGGTGCTCGGCGTGGCGCCGGTCGGCGGCACGTCCCCGGGGAGCGCCGGCGTTGTCGCCGGCGGGGTCGCGTCGTCCGGCGCCGGCGTGTCGTCCGGGGGCGCGGTCGCCGGATCAGCCCCGGCAATCGCCTACCCGTACCCGGTCTACCCGGGGGCGCCCGGCGTCGCACCGGATCACACCATCCTCGTCAGCGGGACCGGCCAGGCGACCGTCAAGGCCGATCTCTCCGACCAGGCGAGCGCCCAGCAGCAAGCACTGCGCGCTGCCCTGGCGGACGCCAAGGCACAGGCCGACGCGGTTGCGAGCGCGGTCGGCGTGACCATCAGTGGCGTGCTCTCCGTCAGCGTCACGAGCGGCGGGACCTACGCGGTGCCGATGGCGGCCGGCAGCGGGACGACCTCGGAAGGCTCGGCTCCGGGCGCGACATCGGGTGGGCCGGCCGTCGTGGCCCCCGTCCCCGTGCCGGAGCCCATCACCCAGCAGCTTGTCGTCAGCGTGACCGTGGCGTACCGGATCGACTGAGCAGGCGCCCCGCGGCCGGCATGTCGAGGCTGCCGGCGATCCGCAGGACGCCGAGCGCAGCGGCGCTCACGAACGGGTTGCTGGTGCGGGCGCCCGCAGGTCCCCAGTCCGCCCACGTGCCCCGGCTGGCGACCCGCGTTGATCGTGCCGCGGTCCGGTCCTCGCGCGGGAACCCGCCGTCCGGCAGCCGCTTGGACCGGAGCAGGTCCAGCGCATCCGCGCCGCGCGGGTCGCCCAGGTGCCCGGTCTCGGCCATGACCTGGAGCGCGAACAGGACGTCGTAGAACTGAATGGGGAAGTGGGTCCGGTCCACTGCACCACCCCAATCGGGCCGGATGAGGCTCCCATCCGAGCGTCTCCACAGGAGCCGGCGGTCAAGCAGCAGGGCCGCAGCGCGCTCGGCGGTCGCCAGGGCCTCCGGATGACCGTGCTTCGTCCCAAACGCCCACAGCGCCCGCAGGGGGATCGCGGTCTCCTGGAAGGACGAGCATCGCGCCGCCGGGCGCCGGTCGCAGTTCCAGCCGCCGTCGGGCCACTGCCACGCGATCAACCGCTCCACCAGCCGGGTCGTGCGCTCGTCCTCCAGCCCCAGCCGGACGGCGGCCCAGATCGCGTTGCCCTCCTGGGAGGCACACCGGCGAACCCGATCCGGCTGGTCGGCGAGGACGACCGTGGCCGGCGGCTTCGCGTGCTGCTTCCCGAAGAGCCAGCCCAGCACCTGCTCGCGGAGCGGCACGAGCGCCGGGTCACCCGGCGGGTAGCCGAGGATCGCGAGCTGGACCAGCGTCCAGTGCGGGCCCTGCCACTTCGCGTACGCGTGGAGCGGGATCGTCCCGTCCGGCGCCCGCCCCGACAGCAGCGCGCGGGCGCGAGGGTCGGCCGGGACGGCGGCGCGCACGGCACGCACGTCCGGTGCGTCTTCCGGACGGCCCAGGCCCAGGGTGAGAGCGGCGAACGCCACGCCCGGGTCGGCCGAACCCGCCAGGCGGAGCAGGAGCGCATCCCCCGGCGCTCCGGCTTCGGCCGCCGCGGGGACCTGCGCGACGCCCGCGGCATCCATGATGTGTGACCCTACGCCTCTCCGCGATCGAAAGCGTCCCGTTCCAGCCCGGCACCCAGGACGGTGATCCCCACGCGGAAGGCGGTGTCGACGTCGCCGCCCAGCCGGAACGCCCCGGACGACTCCATGCTCGTGAACCCGTACGCGAACGCGGTCAGCACGCGGGCGGCCGCGAGCGCCTTCGCTGGGCCGGCGATCGCTTCCGCCACCGCGAGGACCGGTCGCGCGGCCGCGGCGTTTGCCTCCGGGGTGGGGTTGGCATTCGGGACGGCCGGCGCGAACA
>JARLHH010000039.1 GCA_031292335.1 Candidatus Limnocylindrales bacterium
CTTCCCGGTCCGATCGACCTCGTCGCGAGCGGCATCAACCACGGTGCCAATGTCGGCGACGACGTCACCTACTCGGGCACGGTCAGCGCCGCGATGGAGGCCGTGATGTCCGGCTGCCCCGCGTTCGCGATCAGCCACGACGACTTCGCGCCGGACGACTTCGCGCTCGCGGCCGCCGCCGCCACGGTAGTCGCACGGGCGATCCTCGAGCGCGGCCTCGAGCCGGCCATGCTCCTGAACGTGAACGTGCCGGCCATCCCGCTCGAGGCGTGCGCCGGGTTTGAGGTCACCCGGCTCGGCAAGCGGGTCTACCAGGATGAGCTGATCCGGCGGGAGGATCCGCGCGGGGTCCCCTACTACTGGGTCGGCGGGCCGCCACCGACCGGGCAGGCCACGCCGGGGACCGACGTCCACGCGCTGCTCCACGACCGCGTCTCGATCACCCCGATCCAGCTGGACCTGACCGCGGACCATCTCCTGGACCGCTTGCGCGGCTGGAACCTGCGGCTGCCGGACTGACGACGGAAGGGCGACAGCGCGACCTGGCGGCGACGCGACCTGCCGGCTGCCCGCGCCGCGCCGCTGGAGCTCCCCCACCGGCGCCGCTGGAGCTCCCTTACCGGCGCTTCTTCCAGTCCGCCAGGATCTCCTTGACCGCGTTCTGGGCGGGCGCGCCGGTGACGCCGCCGCCCGGGTGCGCCCCCGGCCCGACCAGGTAGAGCCCGGCGACCGGCATCCGGTAGCGGGCATGGCCCACGAGCGGGCGCCAGGCGAACCACGCGTCCAGCGCAGGCTCCTGGTGGTACGGGTGGCCACCCGTCAGGCCGTACTCCGCCTCGAGGTCGAGTGGCGTCATGACCTCCCGGGAGGTCACCAGCCGCCCGATGCCGGGCGCCACGGATTCCAGCCGGGCGACGACCCGGTCACCCAGCGCCTCGCGTGCCGCGGCGTCCCAGGTCCCCCCGGCCGGCCGGTACGGGACGTACTGGGCGATCACGCTCATCACGTGGCCGCCGTCGGGCGCGAGCGACGGATCGACGAGGGTCGGGATCGTCGCCTCCAGCAGGAGCTCGTCCGAGACGTGCCCGTACTTCGAGGCATCGAAGGCCCGCTCCATGTCGTCCAGCCCGGTCGCCCCCACGAGGATCCGGCCGCGCAGGCGGCGCGGCGCCTCGTCCCGATCGCCGGCCGCGGGGAAGGCGGGCAGCGCCGCGAGGCCGAAGTTCACCCGGGCGACGCGGCCCGGCTGGCGGATGTTCCCGACCCGCCAGCGAAGGTTCGGGCCCAGCTCCAGCGGCGGCAGCAGGTCGAGCAGCGTTCGCTTCGGGTCCAGCCCCGACGCGACGATCGGCGCCGCGATCTCGTCGCCGGACGCGAGCGTCACGCCGGTCACGCGGCCCTCCACGGTGGTCACGCCGGCCACCTCGGCGCCCGTCCGGATCTCCGCCCCGAAGCCGCGCGCGGCCGCGGCGAGCGCGGCGGCCAGCGCACCGGGACCGCCCCGCGCGTACACGACCTGGCCCGGCGCCCCGCCGTCGTTGCCGGCGGAATCGGCGAGCAACGCCGCGGTCGTCCCCATCGACCAGACGCCGAGCGCAGTGAACATCACGGCACGCATCGCGACGGCCGCGCGCACGGGCTCGCTGTCGAACGACTCGGCCACGAAGTCGGCGATCGCCATCGGAAGGACACGCAGCAGCTGGCGGGCATCGTCCCGCGAGAGCTTCTTGAAAGCGCGGCCCAGCAGGAGGCCCGTGATCGCGTCGGCCAGGCTGCCGCCGCTGGTGGCGGGCGGGGTCGCGTCATTGAGCGACGCCACGAACGTGGAGAGAGCCCGGACGTGCCGGTCGAACTCGACCCACGCGGCACCGTCCCCGGCGGACCAGGCCCGCAGCTCGGCGGCGGTGCGCGCGGCGTCGGCCCACAGCGTGACGGCCCGGCCGTCCGGCTGGGGCGCAAAGACGCGGACCTCGGGCGCGACGAGCGCCAGGCCGTGCGCCCGGAGGTCGAGCTCGCGGGCGACGGACGGGCGCAGCCGCCCGACGGTGGGGAACAGCCCGGGCGCGCGCCTGCCGTCGGAGAGCGGGCGCGTCTCGACCGTCCCGCCGAGCGTCGCGCGCTTCTCGAGCACGAGCGTCCGCAGGCCGGCCCGGGCGAGGTACGCGCCGGCGACGAGCCCGTTATGGCCGCCACCGCCGACGATCGCATCGTAGGACGCGGACAGTCGGCTGGACATCGTCAGGCCACCTTCGGCGTGCCGGACTTGAGCAGCTCCAGGGCGGCGAGGCGCCCGTTGGCGCCCATGATCCCGCCCCCGGGGTGCGTGGACGAGCCGCACATCCAGTAGTCGCGGATCGGTGTCCGGTAGCGCGCCCAGCCCGGGATGGGCCGGCTGAAGAAGAGCTGCTCCAGGGAGAGCTCGCCGTGGAAGATGTTGCCCTCGGTCAGCCCCCACTCCCGCTCCATGTCGAGCGGCGAGACCACCTGCTTCTCGACGATGACGTCCTCGAGGTTCGGCGCGAACTCGCTGACGAGGTCGATCACCGCGTTCCCGAACGCTTCCTTCTGGTTGTCCCAGTCCGCCGGGCCCTCCGCCAGGTTGTAGGGCGCGTACTGCACGAAGCAGCTCATGACGTGCTTGCCCGGCGGTGCCACCGACGGGTCCACGAGGCTCGGGATGACGATGTCGACGTACGGCCGGCGGCTGAAGCGTCCGTACTTCGCCTCGTCGTAGGCGCGCTCCATGTGCTCGAGCGACGGGCTGATGCTGACCGCCCCGCGGAGGTACTCGGTGCCGCCGGGGTTGGTGGTGAAGCTCGGCAGCGCGTCGAGGGCAAGGTTCACCTTGCCGGAGCTGCCGCGGAACTTGAAGCGGCGCACCTGGGCCTCGAAGTCGGCCGGCAGCACCCGCGGCTCGAGGAGCTGGAGGAACGTCCGCCGGACATCCGCCGAGGAGATCACCACGCCCGCCGCGATCTCCTCGCCGTTCTCGAGGACGACGCCCGTGGCGCGATCACGGGCCGGCGAGAGCCTGACCCGGCTGACACCGGCCCCGGTGCGGATCTCCGCCCCGTGCGCGCGGGCGGCGCTCGCGATCGCCGCGCTGATCGCGCCGGTCCCGCCCTTGTGCAGGCCCCAGGCCCGGAAGGCGCCGTCGATCTCGCCCATGTAGTGGTGGAGGAGCACGTACGCCGTGCCCGGCGAGCGGACGCCCAGGAACGTGCCGATGATCCCCGACGCGGACATCGTCGCCTTGAGCGGTTCGGTCTCGAACCACTGGTCCAGGAAGTCGGCGGCGCTCATCGTCATGAGCCCGATGAAGGCGGCCTGCTGCCGTTCCGGCAGGCGCGCGAAGTCGCGCCCCAGCCCCAGCACGCCCAGCCAGTCGCGCGGATCCACGCTCGTCGGGTCGGGCGGGACCATGCCCAGGATCGGCTTGATGAAGCGCGCCATGTCGGCCATCAGCTGGCCGTACTCCTCGTAGGCGTCGGCGTCCGTGGCGGACCAGCGCCGGATCTCGCGCATCGTCGCGGCATGGTCGTCGCGGCGCCACAGGAAGTCCCCGTGGAGCGGGGTGAACGTGCCGTCGAGGGGCAGGATCTCCAGGCCGTGCTTCGCCAGCTCCAGGTCGCGGATGATCTCCGGCCGGAGCAGGCTCACGACGTAGGACAGCACGCTGAAGGTGTACCCGGGGACGACCTCGTCGCTCGTCGTCGCGCCGCCCAGCATGTCCCGCTTCTCGAGGACCAGCGTCCTCCAGCCCGCCCGGGCGAGATACGCGGCGGTCGTGAGGCCGTTGTGGCCGCCGCCGATGATCACGGCATCGTAGCGCTGCGCCACGCGGGTTCCTCCTTGGTTCGGTGCCCGGGGGTCCGGGATCGTCGGGTATCTCTGTCAGGCGCGCTTGCGCGCGGGGTCGAAGAAGGGGAGGTCCACGACGCGGGCGGCGACCGTGCCGCGCCGGGCCTCGACCGTCCACTCCATGTCCAGGCGCGTGCCCGTTCGCGCGTGGGCGAACGCGACCGAGCCAAGGCCCAGCATCTTCTTGAGGATCGGGCTCCAGCCGGTGCTGGTGACCCGCCCCACCTGGCGGCCGGCGGCGAAGACCGGGACCGGCGAGCGGCTCACGATCGGTGGCGCGGACGGCGCCAGGCCCTGGGCCGCGTAGAGCGCCTCGATGTCCGGCCACTCGATGTCGAGCCCGACGAGACGGCGCGCGGGGCCGCCGGCCGCCAGCTCGGCGACGAGCGCGCGGCGGCCGATGAAGTCGCCCGAGCCCAGGTCCACGAGCCGGCCCAGGCCGATCTCGTACGGCGAGTAGTTCTGGCCCGGGATATGGGAGTGAACCGCGCTCGTGTAGTCGACCTCGATGAGGATCAGGCCCGCCTCGAGGCGGACGACGTCGAGCGCGAGCATGCCGGCGGGCCGCAGCCGATAGGGCGCGCCGGCCGCCACGAGCGCGTCCCAGGCCTCCACCGCGCGCTCCGCCGGGATCCAGAGCTCGTAGCCGAGGTCGCCGGTGTAGCCGGTCCGCGAGACGTCGATCGGGATGCCGGCCAGCGTCGCCGTGCGGCGCCGGAAGTAGCCCAGGTCGGCGAACGAGGTGCCCGTCGCCGCCTCCAGCACGGCCCGGCTCAGGGGTCCCTGCAGCGCCACCGCCGCGACGGAATCGCTGACGTCGCGGACCTCCACGTCCAGGCCGTGGGCGTTCATCCGGAGCCAGCGGATCTGCGGGTCCGCCGCCGTCCAGCGGATCACCTGCGCCGCGCCCTCGTCCTCGAGGCGGTGGATCGTGCCGTCGTCGAGCACCTTGCCGTGCTCGTCGCACCACGGGGTGTAGAGGACGCGGCCCGGCACGAGCTTCGACGCGTCGCGGACGATCAGCCGGTCCACCAGGCGGACGGCGTCCGGGCCGCGCAGCTCGTACTTGAAGAGCGGGCTCACGTCGATGAGCGCGGCCGCCTCGCGGATCGCGTTGTACTCGATGACGTGGGAATCGTGATATGCGCTGGCGGCGAAGAAGCCCGACCACGCCCGCCATTGCAGGTGCTGGTTCAAGGCCGAGGTGCGAGGGTGGAAGGCGGTCCCGACCGTCACGTGGCCTGTTCCTCCGCTGGACGCCCGCGCGCGACTGACGACCTGACTGTGCCCGCCATTGTGCCGGAACGCCCCGGGGCCCGGAGCGATCCGCGCGACGGCCATCGGCACCGTGCCCAGGGGCAGGGTGCGCCCCGGGAGGCCGCGGCGTGGTCCGGCGGCGGCGTGGGCCGCCCCGCGCCCGCGCCGCCCGGGCGTCAGGCCGGCGCGTCCACGTCGTAGGCGAGCACGGGCACGCCCATCCGAACGAAATCGCCCGGATTGCGCGTCACGACGGTGGCGCCCAGCGACCACGCCACGCCGGCGATGAGCGCGTCACCCAGGGTTCGTGGGCCGCTCGCGCCGCGCAGGCGGCGGGCCTCGCCGGCCCACGCCGCCGCCTCCGAGGTCGTGGACACGTACTCGACGGCCGCGATCAGGCTCGCGATCGCCCGACGCTCGTCCGCGGTTCCGCTCGAGAGCGCCTCCGCGACGACGGCATCGCAGACGAGCAGGTCGTCAGCCTCCTCGAACAGGCGCTCCAGCGCCGCGCCGGCGCCGGGCCGGCCGTTCGCGTAGTCGATCAGGAGCGTCGTGTCCAGGATCCTGAGCATTGGTCCTCCCGTGGTCCCATAACGCGTCGACGTGCGGGCGATCCCAGCTGGCCCGGATCTCCTTCAGCGTCTGGAGCACCTCTTCCGGAGTGCTCCCCCAGGTCGTCGATCCCTTGAGGACGCCGAAGTTCTCCCGCCAGACCTTCTTCATGCGGTCGCGCTTCGCCTGCCGGAGCAGCACCTCGGCGATGTAGGCGCTGCGACCACGCGGGCCGGCGACTTCGTCGATGATCGCCAGGGTCTCGGCAGGCAGCGTGATGTTCGTTCGGACGAGCGGCATCGAACCCGGACCTCAGTGTGCGACACAGTGTGCAGGCATGTGTGCCGAGTCTGACACACGCGGTCGATCACGTCCAGAGGCTCGTCCAGAGGGCCGCGTGCCCGTCGATCGGGGACCGGCAGAAGTCAGAGCTCGGACGACCTACTGGACGACGTGCGCGAACGCTGCCGTGTAGCCGGCCAGGGTCGGGCCGTCCAGCCCGCTGCCGGTCGCCTGCCAGGAGGCGTCGCCCCCGGGAGGGGCTGACACCACGAGCCACGACCCGTTGCCGAGGTCGAGCAAGCGGGCGGGGAGCTCCCCGAAGCTCGCACTCCCGGCGTCGGCCCCGGTCGGGATGCAGTTGGACTGCCCGGCGCAGTAGCCGCCTTCCCGGACATCGATCTCGGCGCCGCCCGGACCCCGGTAGGTGATCGTCAGCTGGCCGCCGCTGGACAGCCGGTACGAGCCGCTGGCGACGAACCAGCCCGGCGGAAGCACCGGGCAGTACACGTCCCAGGCCACGCTGGCGGCCAGAGCGGCGTAGAAGTCGCGGTTCTCGGCGGTCCCGCTGCAGGCATCGGACGAGCCGGGCTGGGGTGACGGGCCTGCCGACGCGGACGGCTCCTGGCTGCCCTGGGGGAACGGAGAGCCACCGGGCTCGACGCTCGGTTGCGGCGAGCCGGTGCTCGCGCTCGCGGACGGGGCCCCGCTTGGCTCCTCGGACGACAGCGCCGATGGCGACAGCGACCCGGACGTGGGCGGCGCCGTTCCCGCGGTCGAGCCGCACGCGGCGACGAGCGCCGCGACGCCGACCAGGGCGAGGAAACGGACCGCGTGCGCGGCTCCGGGGCGACGAAGCATTGGCACGTGGCGAGCCTAGCGGCCCGTGGTGCCCGCGGTCAACTCGGGCCAGGCCTCGTCGATCGCGGCCGGGCCGGCGAGCATCGCGAGGTCCACGCCGAAGGTGGCCCGCACCCGCTCCCCGGTCAGCACCCGGGCCGGAGGTCCGTCCGCCACGACGCGGCCGCCGTCGAGGACAACCAGGCGCGGGAAGAAGTGGGCGGCCAGCGACAGGTCGTGGAGGACGGCCAGGACCGCGACGCCCTCACGGCGATTCAGGTCCGCCAGCAGCTCCATCACGGCAACCTGGTGCCGCAGGTCGAGGTGGACGGTCGGCTCGTCGAGCACGAGGAGGGGCGCCGCCTGGGCGACGGCGAGCGCGATCAGCACGAGCTGGCGCTCACCGAGGCTCAGCTCGCGCACGTCGCGTCCCCGGAACGCGCCGATCCCGACC
>JARLHH010000250.1 GCA_031292335.1 Candidatus Limnocylindrales bacterium
CCGGTCGCTCGTTCATCGCGGAAGTGTAGCGGTAGGTCCCTGCGTTGGCCGTGGCCGGAGCGAAGGGCCTCGCTCCGCACGGGAACGAGTCGTCGGGTCGCTTCGGGTTGCGCCTCGACGGCCGCTCGCCCGAGTCGGCCATGCCCTCGGGCTCGGGAAGACGGGGGGCCAGGATCCACACGAGCTGCGCCATCGTCGCTACGTCGACAATCGACCGGGCGGTCGCCAGGTGGCGCTTCACGGTCCGGGATGCCCGAGGCGCTCGAGCAACTGGACGAGCTTCTCGTCGACCTGGGCGCGAGCGCGGGACGGTCGTGAATTCGTCGACGTCGCACCTCGTGCATGAACTCCGCCGTTCAGCCGAGTCGATTCCAGGCACTCAGTCTCGCTGTCGCCTCGCGGAGAGACCCGGCACGAGTTGCGGAACTCGGCGCCGGTAGTGGGCGTACTCGTCAGGGAACGTCGCGGTCAGGAGGCGCTCTTCAACGTGGATCCTGACCAGAGCAGGACGAGCCCAACCGGGACAAGGACGATCACCTGACCGCTCCCAGTCAGGAGAGCGGAGCCAAGGATCATGTCGAGCAACACCGTGTAGATCGGGTGGCGGGTCACCCCGTACGGCCCGCTCGTGTGCAGCCGCCGATCGCCGCCGGCATGCGATAGTCCCCAGGTGCGGGAGCTGGCCGCCTACCTTTCGTGACGACTGCAGTCGATAGCGACCCGATCGAGGAGAACGATCAAGTGGACTACAAGCTCGAACTCGTCGTCGTGCCTGTGTCGGATGTCGACCGTGCCAAGGCGTTCTACCTGGACCAGTGCGGCTTCGACCTCATCGTCGACCACACGGCCGGCGACTTCCGGATCGTCCAGCTGAACCCGCGCGGGTCCTCGTGCGCGATCGCAATGATGAAGACGTCCCCGATGGCGCCGGGATCGCTGCACGGCCTGCACCTGGTCGTCAACGACCTTGCTGCCGCGCACGCCGAGCTGGTCGGGCGGGGGGTTGCGGTCAGCGAGCCCTATCACTTCGACGTGGCCGGCCAGAGCACGCCCGGCATCCATCCGAACCACGCGGATTACGCGACTTTCATGGACTTGCGCGACCCCGACGGCAACACCTGGCTGGTCCAGGAAGTCGGGTTCATGGCCGCCACGGGCTGATCGGCGCGATGGCGTCCGCGGTGCCGATCGGCTCCGCGGGGAGGCCATGCGCAAGATCAGGCGGGCGGCATCCGGAAGCCTGGATGCCCCTTGCGTTGTCCTACCGACCCCGTTGACGTCAGCATCCGATACGCCGAGAGTGTCGCGGTGGGGACAACGCTGATCCGACGAGCCGAACCAGGCGACTGCGACGTAGTGGCGATGCTCAACCGAGACATTCAGCAGGAGCACGCCGAGGCATACCCGCACCTGTTCAAGCCGGCCTCAGACGAGACGCTGACGGCAAGCGCCTTCGCTGTGCTGCTGAACGATCCGGCCGCCACGACGCTCGTCGTGGTTGATGACGAGGCGGTGACCGGCTACGTCTTGGCAAGGGAGATTGAGCGCACGGACACGCCGTATCGCTTCGCGCACCGCGTTCTCTACATCGATCAGCTGTGCGTCGTCCGCTCAGCGAGGCGGAAGGGTCACGGGAGGCGGTTGATGGAGGCGATGAAGTCCGTCGCGATGGAACGCGGCATCTCGCACCTGGAGCTCGACACCTGGGCATTCAACGACGAGGCCCGGCGCTTCTTCAGGGAACAGGGCTTTCGCGACATCACCATCCGTATGGCGCTCGACGAGTAGTCGGCGATCACCG
>JARLHH010000040.1 GCA_031292335.1 Candidatus Limnocylindrales bacterium
CCGACCGCGGCCGGCCGCATCCCCGGGGAACCGCGGGCGACCCATCGTCCGGCGCGCCCTACTCCCACTCGATCGTGGCCGGTGGCTTCGAGCTGATGTCGTAGACGACCCGGTTGACGCCCGGAACCTCGTTCACGATCCGGGCGCTGATCGTCGCAAGCACGTCGTAGGGGACCTTCGCCCAGTCGGCCGTCATGCCGTCCTCCGAGGTCACCGCGCGGATCGCGACCACGTTGGCGTAGGTTCGCCCGTCGCCCATCACCCCCACCGAGCGAACCGGCGTGAGGATCGCGAACGACTGCCAGAGGCTCCGGTAGAGCCCGGCCGCCTTGACCTCGTCGATGACGATCCAGTCCGCCTCGCGCAGCGTCTCGAGCCGCTCGGCCGTCACCTCGCCGAGGATCCGGATCGCGAGGCCGGGACCCGGGAAGGGCTGCCGGAAGACCATCGCGTCGGGCAGGCCGAGCTCCAGCCCGACCAGCCGCACCTCGTCCTTGAACAGGTACCGCAGCGGCTCGATGAGCGAGAAGCGGAGGTCGTCGGGCAGGCCGCCGACGTTGTGGTGCGTCTTGATCTTCTGGGCCGCCTTCGTCTCCGACGTCGCCGACTCGATCACGTCCGGGTAGAGCGTCCCCTGGGCAAGGAAGTCGATCCGGCCGAGCTTCGCGGCCTCCTCCTCGAAGACCCGGATGAACTCGTCGCCGATGATCTTCCGCTTGGACTCCGGGTCGGTCACGCCGGCGAGCCGGGCCAGGAAACGCTCCCGCGCGTCCACCATGACGAGGTGCATGCCCAGGTTCTGCTCGAAGGTTGCCCGGAGCAGCTCCGACTCCTTCTTGCGCATCAGGCCGTGGTCGACGTAGATGCAGGTGAGACGGTCCCCGACGGCACGCTGGACCAGGCTCGCCGCGACTGCCGAGTCGACGCCGCCCGACAGCGCGCAGATCACGAGGCCGTCACCGCCCGACTCGAGCGCCTGGGCGTCCACCCGTGACCGGATCTCCGCTACGGTCGACTCGATGAAGTTGGCCGCGGTCCAGGTTGGTCGGGCACCCGCGACCCCGATCACGAAGTTGCGCAGCACGTCGCGCCCGCGGGGCGTGTGTCCGACCTCGGGATGGAACTGGATCCCGTACAGGCGCCGAACCGGATCCGACATCGCCGCGATTGGCGTGGAGCCGGTCGTGGCCGAGAGCTGGAAGCCGCGCGGCGGCTCGACGATCGAGTCACCGTGGCTCATCCAGACCGGCTGCTCGCTGCCGAGCCCCGCGAAGAGCGGGGAGTCGTCGGTGAACGTGATGGTCGCCGGGCCGTACTCGCGGTTCACCGCCGGGACGACCTCGCCGCCGAGCTCGCGTGCCATCAGGTGCAGGCCGTAGCAGATCCCCAGGACGGGAACGCCGGCGCTCCACACCGCAGGGTCGGGCCGCGGAGCGCCGGCCTCGTAGACGCTCGACGGGCCGCCGGAAAGGATGATCGCCCGGGGGCGCCGCTTGGCGATCTCGGGCCACGGCGTGTCGAAGGGCAGCAGCTCCGAGTAGACATGCAGCTCGCGGACCCGCCGCGCGATCAGCTGCGCGTACTGGCTGCCGAAGTCGAGGACCACGACCGTGTCCGGCTCGTCCCGGCTTGTCCCGTCGCCGGGCCAGGCGGCGCGGCCGGGAAGGTCGGGCGACGGGCGTTCGGGCGCCGGCGCCTTGAGCGCGGTCTCCAGGTACGCCTCGACCTCGGCATCGTCCGGGGCGAGGACGCGGTGGCCGGCGTTGGCGAGCTCGCCGTGGACGGTCTTGCCGCGCTGGCGGCGAGGAGATTCGTGGTCGTCGGGAGGCGGCGGCCCGCCTTGGCCTCCCGCCGACCGCGGCTTGCTGCCTTCTCCCACGCCCTCGCCTCCCACCGCTGCCTCCCTCTGGGTAAGTCTATCGGGCGGTGCGGACCGGGACCTTCGGCGATCGACGATTGCTTCGCCATTTGAGAGCGTGGCGCTAGACTCGCACGCGGACACTGCTGGAGGACGCCCTCGTGCACACCCGGATCGCGCGCCATCTCTTCGTCGCGGGAATCGCCGCGCTCCTCGTGATGCCGGCGCTGCCGGCGGGAGTGGCGGCGGACACTCAGGCGACCCTGGTGGTCACTGGTCCGGCGAGCGTGACGTACGGCGACGCGCCCTTCGCCCCGGCCGTCACCGGCGGCAGCGGCACCGGCGCGGTCACCTTCGACTCGAGCACGTCCGCGGTATGCACCGCGAGCGGCAGTTCCCTCGTGACGATC
>JARLHH010000251.1 GCA_031292335.1 Candidatus Limnocylindrales bacterium
ACTTCGGCCCTGCCCTCGCGCGTGGGCGCTCCTATGCGCACCTCGGGCCGGCCCACTTCGAGAGCTTCTCGGACCGCCAGACGGAGTTCGTTGCCCTCGAGTACCCGACCGGCGGAACGGGGGATTTCCGCGTCCCGGCCCTCGTGGTCGAGCACGCCGACGGGTCGAGCGTCGTCCATCTCGCCTACGCCGGGCACCGGATCAGCGCCGGCAAGCCGGCGATCGCGGGGCTCCCGTCGACGTACGTGGAGCGCCCGGACGAGGCCGATAGCGTCGAGGTCCTGCTCGTCGATGCGGCGAGCAGGGTCGAGGTCCGGCTGCTGTACACGATCTTCGCCGACCTGCCGGCCGTCGCGCGGAGCGTCCGGATCCGGAACGCCGGGACGGCGCGGGCCACCCTGCGGTGCGCCATGAGCGCCTCGCTCGACCTGCCGGATTGCCGCTGGGACCTGCTCCAGCTGGCCGGCACGTGGGCGCGGGAGCGGCACGTCGTCCGGGGGGCGCTGGTGTCGGGCCGCGTGGCGGTGACGAGCGGACGCGGTGCGTCGAGCCACGAAGCCAACCCGTTCGTGGCGCTCGTCCGGCCCTCCACCACCGAGGAGCACGGCACCGCCCTCGGGTTCAGCCTCGTCTACTCGGGCAACTTCCGCGCCGAGGCCGAGGTGGATCCGTTCGGGACGACGCGCCTCCGCATCGGCATCGAGCCGGAGGGCTTCGCCTGGACGCTCGAGCCGGGCGAGGAGTTCGCCACGCCTGAGGCCGTGCTGGTCTGGTCGGAGACCGGCCTGGGCGGCCTGAGCGACGCCTACCACCGGCTCTACCGCGAGCGCCTCGCCCGCGGCGCCTGGCGCGACCGCCCGCGGCCGGTCCTGCTCAACAGCTGGGAAGGCGCCTACTTCGACGTGCGGGCGAGCCGGATGCTCGACATGGCGCGCGCTGCCCGCGACATGGGGATCGAGCTGTTCGTGCTCGACGATGGGTGGTTCGGCGAGCGCGACAACGCCACGAGCTCGCTCGGCGACTGGGCAGTCGACGGTCGCAAGCTCCCCGACGGGCTCGACGGCCTGGCCCGCGGGGTGGAGGCGCTGGGGATGCGCTTCGGCCTGTGGATCGAGCCCGAGATGGTGAGCCCCCGAAGCCGGCTCTTCACCGGCCACCCGGATTGGGCGATCGGCGTCCCCGGCCGGCCGCGCACCGAGAGCCGGAGCCAGCTCGTGCTCGACATGTCGCGCCCCGAGATCGTCGACCACCTGTTCGGCGCGATCCGCGACGTGCTGCGCAGCGCGCCGATCAGCTACGTCAAGTGGGACTACAACCGGAACATCACCGAGCCGTTCAGCCTCGCCCTGCCCGCCGATCGACAGGGGGAGTTCTTTCACCGCTACGTCCTCGGTGTCTACGACCTCTACGAGCGGCTGACCCGCGAGTTTCCCGAGGTCCTGTTCGAGTCGTGCGCGGGCGGGGGTGGCCGCTTCGACCCGGGGATGCTCGCGTTCGCTCCCCAGGCCTGGACGAGCGACGACACCGACGCGGTGGAACGCCTCCGCATCCAGTGGGGCACCTCGATCGTCTACCCGCTCAGCTCCATGGGCGCGCACGTCGCGGCCGTGCCGAACCACCAGGTCGGCAGGGTCACGCCGCTCGCCACGCGGGCGGCAGTCGCCTTCTTCGGCGTCTTCGGCTACGAGCTCGACCCGGCGGCCCTGTCTCCCGACGAGCGCCGCGAGATCGCCGCCCAGGTCGCCTTCTACAAGGCCCACCGCGAGCTGTTCCAGCGCGGGCGATTCCTCCGCCTTCGGAGCCCGTTCGAGGGGGACGGCAACGACGTCGCCTGGATGTGCGTCGCCGAGGACAGTCGCCACGCGGTCGTGGGCTGGTACCGGATCCTGAATCGCCCCCAGCCGGGGTCCGACCGGATCTCGCTGCGAGGGCTCGACCCGGCGGCCCGCTACCGTGTCACGGCCTGGCCGCCGGGCGACGACTCGATGGCAGTCCGGAACGCCGTCGAGCGCGGCGGGGACGACCTGATGAGCGCGGGAATCCTGCTCGTCGCCACGCGGCCGGAGACGGCGGCGCGCGGCGACTTTCAGGCGCGCCTGTTCGTGCTGGAGGCGGTCGACCAGCCATGACGGAGTGAGCGTCGGGGGATCGTGTGGGCGGTGGCCCGGCCGCGCGCCGGACGAACCGCGCGTGCACACCCCACTGGTATCGTGAGCACATGGAGCGCGTGATCGTGGAGGAGCAGGCGCCGCCCAGGCTCCTGCGCGCCCGCTGGCTGGGCCGGGTCGCCTACCGGGAGGCCTGGGCATTGCAGCGGAAGCTGGCCGAAGCGCGCGCCGCGGGCGCGCTTCGAGAGGACCAGCTCCTCCTGCTCGAGCACGATCCCGTCCTCACGCTCGGCCGCAACGCGCTGCAGGCGCACGTCCTGGCGCCGCCGGAGCTGCTGGCGGAACGCGGGATCGAGGTCGTCCGCGTGGAGCGCGGCGGCGAGGTCACCTACCACGGACCCGGCCAGCTGGTGGCCTACCCGATCGTGGCCCTCCTCTCGCCCGATGCCCCGGGGGTACCGGCCGTCGGCGCCGGGGCCGAGGCCGTCGTGGGGGTCCGGCGTCCGCTCGGCGTCCGCGCGTACGTGGAGGCCCTCGAGGCGGCGATGGCCGACACCTGCGCCGCGGCCGGGGTCGTGGCCGGCCCGCGGGAGGGCCATCCGGGCTGCTGGGTGGAGGTGGCCGGGATCCTGCCGCGCAAGGTCGGGGCCCTCGGGATCCGGGTTGCCCGGGGCGTGACATACCACGGCATCGCCCTGAACGTGACCACGAACCTGGCCGACTTCGAGCTGATCGACCCCTGCGGGATGCCCGGGCTCTGGACGACCTCGCTGGCCAGCGAGCGAGCCCGCGCCGGCATCCCGGGCGCCGACGCGGATGCTCCGCCGGACACGGCGAGCGTCGCCGCCACGGCCGCGGTGTTCGCGACGGCGCTCGCGCGTCGACTGGGGTGCGTCCTTGCCGGCGAGCTGCCGCCCCGTGCGAGCGCCGCGGGGGAGCGCCGGGCCATCGAGGCACTCGTCGACGAGCTCGGCATGCCATCCCCGGCGCTCGCTCCGCCAACCCCCGCGCTCGCTGCGCCGGCCCCCACGCTCGCCCAGGCGGGAGCCTCGTGATGCCGCCCGGGATCTTCGAGATGCGGCGTGACGCGATCACCGGCTGGTGGGTCGCCACGATGGTGGAGCGGGAATTCCAGCGGGACCGTTTCACGCTCGCGGCGGAGCCCGTCGACGACGGGGGGGATTGCCAGAACTGCCGTCTTCCCCCCGGCGACGGCGTGCGCCTGCGCATTCTCAAGGACTTCGCCTTCCGGACCGTTGGAACCGAGTCCGATGCACGCGAGCAGGAGAAGAGCGTCACCCAGATCACCTTGCGCCACGCGAGGGCTGCCGGCAGCTGGCGGACCATCGTGGCGCCGCCGGGCGAGCATCGGCCGCTCCACTCGGTGGGGAACGAGCTGATCACGGCCCTGCTCCGGGGCGCCCGCTCGGCCATCAGCGAGGCATCCCGGGCCGGTCAGACGGAGTACCTGCAGGTCCTCCAGAACTGGGGCCGCCAGGCAGGCGCACGCACCAATCATCTCTGCCTGGACCTCTACGACCTGCCCCAGATCCCGCACGAGGTCGCCGAGGAGATCGGCGGCGCGGCGCGCTTCATGATTCGCGAGAGCGAATGCCCGTACTGTCGGGCAGTCCGAGTGGAGCGCGAGCGCGGGCTGCGCTTCCTGTGGGAGGACGACCACTCGGTCGCGTTCGCCCCGTTCGCGTCGCGCTCGCCGTTCGAGATCTGGATCGTCCCGCGGCGCCACGAGGCGGACTTCGGGCGGGCCACGGACGACGACCTGGTCTCCGCCGCGGACGGTCTTCGCAACGTCCTGGGGCGCCTGGCGCAGCTCGACGGCCCGCCGTACAACCTGGTCCTCCACACCGCGCCGCTCGCCGGCCAGGTCGAGGCGACCTACCACTGGCACTGGGAGATCCATCCTCGCCTGCGCGAGATCGCGGGGCTCGAGCTGGGGACGGGTCTGCCGGTCAACCCGGTCAGTCCCGAAGAGGCGGTCCACCAGCTCCTGCACCGGCTCGCGCCCGGCGCGGGGGACGAGCCGGACCACTGGCCGGGGAGCCGGCGATGAGCTCCCGGGCGCGGGCCGCGGGCCGCCATCCCGATCTCCGGCGTCACATTGTCGCCGGCTTCCTCGTCAACGGTCCGGAGCGCGGGGGAGACCCGCGCGATTCTGTCTTCGGGTCGGAGGATCGGTGGTCGTCGCTGTCACGCGCCGCTGGGGGATGGGGCCGATGAGCCCGTCCCGCGACGTGCCGCCGCCCGCGGGCATGCACGACGAGTCGCTGCCGGTCGAGCTCGACCAGGCCGTCGCGGACGACACGGCGCTGCCGGCCGATCCGATCGCGGCCCGCGCGTTCATCGAGGTGCTCTTCGCGCGCCACCACGGCGAGATCTACGCGTACCTGATCCGGATGCTCCGCGACGCGGAGCTCGCGGCCGACCTTGCCCAGGACGCGTTCATCCGGGCCTACCGCGCCTACGCCAGCCTGGAGGACCCGTCCAGGGCGCGCGCCTGGCTCTACCAGATCGCCAACCACGTGGCGCTCGACGAGATCCGTCGCCGAAGGATCGTCCGCTTCATCCCATGGACGGGCGAGTCGCGAGGTGCCGCGCCGTCAGCCGAACGGCTGGCGATGGACACGCGACTGTCCGGTGAGCTCGAGCGAGCGCTGGCCCGGATCCCGGAGCGGCAGCGGTCCGCGCTCCTGCTCGCCGAGGTCCATGAGCTGACCGGCGTCGAGCTGGCCGCGACGTTGGGCACCTCGCATGTCGCAGCCCGCGCGCTCCTGACGCGCGCCCGCGAGAGCCTTCGCCGCGCGCTTGCCGAGGAGCGCCTCCAGGCCGCCGCGGCGGAAGCGGCCGGACGGCCACTGGAACGCCCCGCGACCGGTGGCGGCCGGCCGGAGGGGCACCGGTGAGCGGTCTCCAGCGCGCGATGCGTCACCCGGACCGGCTCAGCGACGTGCATGCGCGGGCCCGCGGGCTCGCTTCCGACCAGCTCCTGGCGCCGCTCTCGGTGGAGGAGGCGGCCTGGCTGCAGGAGCACCTCGACGGGTGCCCCGCCTGTCGACGGGCGGCCGACGGCTTCGCCTCCGATCGCATTCGGATGCGCTCGCTCCGGGCGGATCTGCCCGTGCCGCCGCGCGATCTGGGCGCCCGCCTGTCGCGTGCGCTCGACGTCGAGGTCCGGCGAATGGTGCGGGAGGACGCCCGGTCAGGCCGCCGTTCGATCCTCGGTTCGCCGTCGGCCGCGCTCGCCGTGATCGCGCTCGCCGCCGTCCTCGTCATCGTCCTGCTCCCGCTGACCCTGCCCGGGCTCAGGCTCGGCAACGGCCCCGTTGTCGCCGGGCCCGGTGGCAGCAGCGCCCCGGTGGCCACGCCGATGATCGTGGCGACGCAGGCGGTCGCCTGGGTCCAGCAGCAGCCCGACGGGAGCTACGTGCTCAGCAGCACGACCGTCAACCAGGTATGTCCCGGGATCGACGCATCGGCCTGCGGGACGCTGGACGGCAACGCGCGGCCGCTCGTGGCGCTCAACGTGCGGCCTTCTGCCGTTGTGCTCCAGCAGAACGGCCCGTCCGCGGTGCTGGTGAGCAGCAACGCGGTGTACGCGTTCAGCGTTCCGTTCGACACCAGCGTCACACCGACCCCTGCTCCTTCGTCCTCCATCCCAACACCCGGGGCACTTTCCCCGACGCCGGCGGTGACGGGGGTGGAAGCTACTCCTCCAGCAGCCACTCCCGTCCCGACCGGTTCCCCCAGCCCACGTCCCACCCGGACGCCTCGCCCGACGCCGGCGACGCCCGCGCCTGCTGAGCCAACTCCGTCCGCGACGCCGGCCACGCCCGGGCCGACTGCTGTCCCGTCCGGCGAGGCAACGGCCACGGAGCCCGGGTCCGGGGGGCCGACGCCCGGGGATCTGATCGCGAGCATCCCGCCCGCGAGTCCGGCTCCCTCGGCGGCAGTCACGACGCCCATCATCGAGGGTGTCGTGCTCGTGGGCCCGCCACCGGCCTACTCCACGAACGGCCAGTGGGTCGCCTTCTCGGCGCGGCCGCTGGACGGCCTGCAGGGTCCCGACATCTACGTCTGGCACGTCGGCGATCTGAAGGCGCGTCCGCTCACGACGGATCATGCGTCGGTCTTCTCCGCCTGGGACGGCGACCAGATCGTGGGGAGCGCCGTCCTTCCGGCCGGCAGCCCGAGGCTCGAGTCGCGCGCGGTCACGATCCTCCCGGCCCCGTCGCCGTCCCCGCTGAGCGCGTCCCCGGCACCCGGCTCCACGGCTGGCGATTCCTCCGCGTCCGGGTCGCCGGTGCCCGCGTCGCCGACAGGCTCGACCACGTCGCCCGCCGGCTCGTCCGTTCCGCCGACGCTCATCGCGCCGCCCGGGACGCCGGAGCCGCTGCCATCCGACCTGCTCGATCTCGCGACCGCGAGCCCGCCGCCGGGAGCGACGCCATCCTCCGCGACCGCGTCACGGCTGCCGAGCGTCCCGGTCGGGTCGTTCCTCCTGGACCCGGCAACCGGCACGCAGACGCCCATCACGCGGCCCGCGATCTGGCGCCCGGTCGTGGATCCGACCAATCGCACGGTCATCTTCTGGACCGGCCAGCAGGCGCTGGACCCGGCCACGAACACGTGGGTGCCCACCAGCGGGCAGCTCGTGGCGGCCGACTGGCAGGCGCTCCTCGGTCCCGGCGACGTCGCGGCAACGCCACTTTCCGGGTCGGCCGGGCTGTCCGGCGTCACGAGCTGGGACGTGCGCTGGGATCCGTCCGGCCGGCACCTGGCCATCTGGATCGCGGACCCGGCTGAGCCGTCGGTCGGCAGCCTGAGCCTCTTCGCCGTGAACGCGGACGGGAGCATCGGCGCCACCCTGCTGGCCGACGTCGCGGCGCTCCCGGGGCTGTCGCTGGGCAGCGACCGGCTGGCCTGGGCCAGCCCGTCCGGCCAGAACGGGCAGGGGAGCACCCTCAGCGTCTATGCCTGGTCGGACGACGGGGCAGGGAGCGTGCACGGCGCCCCCGACCCGGGGACAGGCGATCTCGTCGTCGCCCGCTGACCCTCGTCGCCCGCTGACCCCGCGGGGGTGCAATCCCGGATCGGCAGCGTCCTGAGCGCGTCCGCGGCGGCGTCCGGTGCGGGGCCCGAATGTCGCGGCTCCCGCGCGGCGCCCGCCTGCAGTATCCTTCGCGCGACCCTTTAAGGATCGGTCCGGAGAGGCCGGGAAGGAGGACGCGAATGTCACGTCGCGGGCGCGCCTGATGGACGGGCGCCAGATCATGACCGCGGACGAAATCCGCCGGGCGATCATCCGCATCTCCCACGAGCTGGTCGAGAAGCAGGCGGGGACCGAGGGGCTCGTCCTCGTCGGAATCCAGCGCCGCGGCGTTCCCCTCGCCCACCGGATCGCGGCGGCCGTCCAGGAGAACGAGGGCGTCGCCCTCCCGGTCGGTGCGCTGGACATCACGTTCTACCGTGATGACCTCTCCCTTGTCGCGCAGCAGCCGGTCGTCAAGGGCACCCAGCTGCCCGTCGACCTCAACGACCGCACCGTCGTCCTCGTCGACGACGTCCTCTACACCGGGCGGACCGTGCGGGCGGCGATGGATGCCCTGGTGGACTTCGGGCGGCCGCGTGCGATCCGCCTGGCGGTCCTCGTGGATCGCGGTCACCGGGAGCTCCCGATCCGGGCCGACCATGTCGGGAAGAACGTCCCGACCTCCCGCGACGAGGTCGTCAAGGTCGCCCTGGTCGAGGTCGACGGCGAGGATGCGGTCCGGATCGAGCGGGTCGACCTGCCCGCCCCGAAGGCCTGAGGACGAACACCGTGAGCACTTCCCCGACCACGACCCCGACCCCGACCCAGCCGGATGCCGGCTGGCGCCAGAAGCACCTGCTGGACGTGGACGCCCTCTCCCTCGACGAGATCCAGCTGGTGATGCGCACGACGGACGCGATGAAGGAGGTCCTGTCCCGCCCGATCGCCAAGGTCCCGGCGCTCCGGGGCACGAACGTCACGATCCTCTTCTACGAGGCCTCGACGCGGACGCGCGTGAGCTTCGAGGTCGCCGCCAAGAACCTCTCCGCGGACGTGGTGAACATCGCCGCGTCCACGTCGTCCGTGACGAAGGGCGAGTCGCTCGTCGACACGATCCGGACGGTCGAGGCGCTGGGCGCCGACATGATCGTCATGCGTCACGGCACGTCGGGTGCCCCCTACCTTGCGGCCGAGGTCTTCTCCGGCTCGATCCTCAACGGCGGGGACGGCTGGCACGCCCACCCGAGCCAGGCCCTGCTGGACCTCTACACGATGCGGGCGCACCTGGGCGACGTCCGCGGGAAGAAGGTCGTGATCCTGGGCGACATCCTGCATTCGCGGGTCGCGCGCTCGAACCTCTGGTCCCTGACCGCCTCCGGCGCCGATCTCTGGCTGTGTGCTCCAAGCACCCTCCTGCGGGGCTTCGACGCGTGGGCCGGCCGCTGGGCGGGCGGCGGCGCGCCGGGGCACGCCGGCTTCCACGTGACCTCGGACGTGGACGCCGCGCTGCGCGACGCCGACGTCGTGATGGCCCTGCGCCTCCAGCGCGAACGGATGGACGCCGGGCTCCTGCCCTCGCTGCGCGAGTACTCGGCGCGGTTCGGGCTGACCCGCGAGCGCCTCGCCGGCGCCAGGCCGGACGCCCTCGTGATGCACCCGGGCCCGATGAACGAGGGCGTCGAGATCGCGCCGGACGTGGCGATCCTCGACCGAAGCGTGATTACCGAGCAGGTGACGAACGGCGTGGCGGTTCGGATGGCCCTCCTCTACCTCCTCGCCGGCGGACACCCGGAGGCCGTGACCAATGCATGAGCTGCGCGTGGGCGAGGTCGTCCCGCTCCTGGAGATCAGCCGCGCCTGGCTGGTGGACCCGGTCAGCCGGCGCGAGGGGCCGGGCGAGGTCGTCGTCCGTGACGGCATCCTGGAGGCCGTGACCTGGCTGAAGGGCGCCGCCGCCGACGGCATCGGGCCGGACGGGGTGCTCGTGCTGCCCGGCCTGATCGACCTCCATGTCCACCTCCGCGAGCCCGGCAACGAGGACGCGGAGACGGTCGCCAGCGGGCTCGCGGCGGCCGCGCACGGCGGCTTCACCACCGTCTGCGCGATGCCGAACACGACCCCGGCCGCGGACGAGCCGAGCGTGCTCGCCCGGGTCGCCGGGGCCGCCGCCGCCTCGGGCTCGCCGGTGGAGCTGCTGGCCCACGGCGCCGTCACGGTGGGCCGGGCCGGGGAGCGGCTCGCGGCGCTCGGCGAGCTCGCCGACGCTGGCGTCGTGGGGTTCTCCGACGACGGGTCGCCCGTCAAGAGCGCGACTCTTCTGCGCAACGCGCTCCTCTACGCCGGCATGCTGGGACTCCCGATCGTCGAGCACGTCGAGGACGCCACGCTCACGTCGGGCGCCGAGGCGAACGAGGGCCTCGTCGCGACGATCCTGGGCCTCAAGGGGTGGCCGCCGGCCGCCGAGATCGCCGCGGCAGAGCGTGCGATCGCCGTCCTCGACTCGGTGCGTGCCGACGCAACGGGTGCCCGGCTGCACCTCACCCATCTCTCCACCGCCGGGGCGCTGGCCGCCGTGCGGCGGGCCAAGGCGGCAGGGCTGCCGGTGACCTGCGACGTGACGCCCCATCACCTGGGCTTCACCGACGAGTGGGTCGCCGGTGCGCGGCGCTGGGCCTGGGAAGCGCTGGACGAATCGGGCGTCGCGCGCGACCCGTGGGCCGACGGCGCCCTGGTCGCCCACCCCTACGCGACGGCCTGCCGGGTCAACCCGCCGTTGCGGGGCGCGGCCGACGCGGCCGCCTGCCTGGCCGCCCTTGTCGACGGCACTGCGGACGCGGTCGTGACCGACCATGCACCCCACACGGCCGTCGACAAGGAGACGGAGTTCGGGCTTGCCGTCAATGGGATCAGCGGCCTGGAGACCGCTGTCGGCGTGCTGCTTGCCGCGGTCGCCGCGGGTCGGCTGTCGCTGGCGCGGGCCGTCGCGGCCCTGACGGTTGGACCCGCAGCGGTGATGGGGAGCCGGCCCGGCCGGCGCGGAGCGGCGCGCGGCCTCGTTGAGGGTGCGCCCGCCGACCTCGTGGTCGTGGACGCCGGCGACGATTGGCGTGTGACGCCGGAGGCGCTGGCTTCGCGAGGCAAGAACACGCCGCTGCTCGGCCGCGAGCTTCCCGGACGGGTCCTGGTCACGCTGGCCCAGGGGCGCCTCGCGTACCAGGACCCGTCCGAACGCGCCTGACCGTGCCGCGGCCGCTGCGGCCGCGGCACCTTCCCGCCCGCCTGTCACGCTCCGCCGACCCGCTCCGATCGGTCGAGCGCCGCCCCCTGTGGCAGGCGCAGCTGCCTGCGCAGCCGGACCGACGTGCGCGGCCGCTGCCCGACGTCGTGGACCTGGCGGTCATCGGGGGCGGCCTGACGGGCTGCGCGGCCGCGCGGCGGGGTGCCCAGCTCGGCGCCCGTGTCGTCCTGCTGGAGGCCGAGTCGATCGGCTGGGGCGCGTCGTCGCGCAGCGGCGGGATGTGCCATCCGGGCTTCAAATGGGGCCCGGCAGAGCTCATGGAACGCCACGGCGCGATCCTCGGCGAGGCGATCTACCGGGAGTCCGTGGACGCGTTCGAGTGGACCGCGGAGACGATCCGGGAGGAGGGGATCGAGGCGGCTTTCGTGCGCTGCGGGCACCTGCAGCTCGCCGCCGCCCCGTCGCACCTGGAGCATCTCGCCACGGCGGCCGCCTCGCTCGCGACGGTGGGCGAGGTCGCGCGCACCGTCGGGGCTCCCGAGCTGCGCGACGAGATCGGCACCGAGGCGTACGCCGGGGCGCTGGTCGTGGAGCGATCCGGGGGGCTCGACCCGGCCAGGTACGTCGCGGGCCTGGCCGCCGCGGCCGAGCGGGCCGGCGCCTCGCTCCACGAGGGCGTGCGGGCGCTCCGGGTTCGGTCGCAGGCGGACGGGCGCGCGGTGATCGAGACCAGCGCAGGCCCCGTGGTGGCCCGCGAGGTCTTCGTCGCCACGAACGGCTATACGGACGGCGCCGCGCCGGCGCTCCGGCGCCGGGTCATGCCGATCGCCAGCTCCATCATCGCGACGGATCCACTTTCCGAAGACCTTGCCCACGCGCTCAGCCCGAACGGCCGGATGTTCTTCGACTCGAAGAACTTCCTCTACTACTGGCGCCTGACGCCCGACCGCCGGATGCTCTTCGGCGGGCGCGCCTCCTTCTGGCCGTCGTCGGTGGATCGGACGGCGCGGATCCTCCTGGAAGGCATGCTGCGGGTCCATCCACAGCTTGCCGGAGTCCGGGTCGCCTACGCCTGGACGGGCAAGGTGGGCTTCACCTTCGACCGCATGCCCCACGTCGGACGGCTCGGTGGCGTGACCTACGCGACCGGATGCTGTGGCAGCGGCATCGCGATCCTGCCCTACCTGGGGCACCGCGCGGCGGGCTGGATCCTCGGCGGCGAGCCAGCGCCCGCGCTGGCGTCGCTTCGCTTTCCGCTCGTCCCGGCGCCCTACGAGGGCCGTCCGTGGTTCCTGCCGGCCGTCGGGGAGTGGTACCGCCTGGCCGACTGGCGGGCGGGCCGTGAGCGGCGGCAGGACTGAACGAGCCCGTCCGGCCCTCAGGCCCCGGGCAGGCCGGCCGCCTCGGCAGCGGCGGGTGCCAGGCGACGGAGCGAGGCGAGGACCTCGTCCACGGCCGCCGGCGAGCTCAGGTAGTTGACGATCCCGGCCCGCAGGTACGTCCGGCCGCGCAGGATCGTGGTCGAGAGCCAGCCCTCGCCGGAGCGAACCAGCGCCTCGCACAGCAGGTCCGTGTAGCGGTCGAGCGCCGTCGGGTCGGCTGCCTC
>JARLHH010000252.1 GCA_031292335.1 Candidatus Limnocylindrales bacterium
CGGGCAGCGGCGCCGTCCGGCGTTGGCCCGGGCCGTCTCCGCACGCCGGCGCGCGCTGTGCGCCGCTCCAGTTGCCAGGGTGTTACTCCACGCACAGCCCGGGCCCACAGCGTCAGGCTGCCCGCCGCCGGCGCGGAGTGGCCCGCGATCGAAGGCGACCGCCGCCTCCTCGCGGGCACGGCCGGATGTCGCCCGGAGGTCACCCGACGTCCTCGAGCGCCCTCGCCCGGGCAGCAGCGCGCGGATCTCCCGGTGCTCAGGTCTCTTGCGGACACCCCGTCCTCGAGGATGAACACTCCCACAACTACGGGACGCTCCAGGGTCCCAGCGGCGAGGACCGCACTCCCGCCGAGCACCTGGCGTCCCTGGGGCTCGATCCAAACTGGTGTTCCCCCTGGGGCTTCATGCACAGTGGGCGTCCAGGACGAGCACACCCGCTTGACACGGCGGACGTGCGCCGCTAGATTGTTGGCACTCTCCAAGTGAGAGTGCCAGAGCCTTGCACGGCGACGGTCGCGACCCACCCCGCACCGCGGTCGCGGACCGGGACGTCGCCGCAGGGAACAGCGCGGAGGTCCGCGCAGCGATCCATCGAGGGGGCTCGCCGGCACCGCCGGCGAACGCACCACCGCATTGCACAGGAGGGTCACCCGTTGGCCACCGCAACCGAGACGACCAAGCTCCGACCGCTCGGGGATCGGGTCGTCATCAAGCCGTCGCCGCGCGAGGAAGTCACCAAGAGCGGGATCGTCCTGCCGGACACCGCGAAGGAGAAGCCCCAGGAAGGGCTGGCTCTCGCGGTCGGGCCGGGCCGGATCCTCGAGGACGGGTCGCGCGAGAAGATGGACGTCGCCGTGGGCGACAAGGTCCTCTACGCGAAGTACGCCGGCACCGAGTTCAAGGTCAACGGCGAGGACCTGCTCATCGTGAGCCAGAAGGACATTCTCGCGATCGTCGAGGGCTGACGGGCATCGCCCGTTCACGTCCCGTCTTCGCACGTCATCCCAGGAGGAACCCGAATCCGTGGCTAAGCAGGTCATTTTCGACGACAGCGCGCGTCGCTCCCTCAAGCACGGCATCGACAAGCTCGCCGACGCCGTCAAGGTGACGATCGGCCCCAAGGGCCGCAACGTCGTCCTCGACAAGAAGTTCGGCTCGCCGACCATCACCAACGACGGCGTCACGATCGCGCGCGACATCGAGCTCGAGGATCCCTTCGAGAACATGGGCGCGCAGCTCCTCAAGGAAGTTGCGACCAAGACCGACGACGTCGCCGGCGACGGCACGACCACCGCGGTCGTCCTCGGCCAGGCGATCGTCAGCGAGGGCCTTCGCAACGTGACCGCCGGGGCGAACCCGATGGTCCTCAAGCACGGCATCGAGCGCGCCGTCGAGGTCATCGTCGCCGAGATCAAGGCGGCCTCCCGGCCGGTCGACTCGCGCGAGCAGATCGCGGCCGTGGCGGCCATCTCCGCCGCGGATCCGGAGGTCGGCGAGATCATCGCCGAGGTGATGGACAAGGTCGGCAAGGACGGCGTCATCACTGTTGAAGAGGGCCAGTCGCTGGGCCTCGAGAAGGAATACACGGAGGGGATGCAGTTCGATCGCGGCTACATCTCCGCCTACTTCGTCACCAACCCGGACCGGATGGAGGCGGTGCTCGAAAGCGCCCGCATCCTGATCACCGACAAGAAGATCTCCGCGGTGGCCGACATCCTGCCGTCGCTCGAGAAGGCAGTCGCGGTCGGCAAGCCGCTCCTGATCATCGCCGAGGACGTCGACGGCGAGGCCCTCGCGACGCTCGTCGTCAACAAGCTCCGCGGCACGATCCAGGTCCTGGGCGTCAAGGCACCGGGCTTCGGTGATCGCCGCAAGGAGATGCTCCGCGACATCGCGATCCTGACCGGCGGGACCGTGATCTCCGAGGAGATCGGGCGCAAGCTCGACTCCGTCCAGGTCGAGGACCTGGGCGAGGCGCGCCGCATCGTCGCCACCAAGGACGACACCACGATCGTGGACGGCGCGGGCAGCGAGCCCGACATCAAGGCCCGGATGACCCAGATCAAGGCGCAGATCGAGGAGACCACCTCGGACTACGACCGCGAGAAGCTCCAGGAGCGCCTCGCCAAGCTCGCCGGCGGCGTCGCCGTCATCAAGGTGGGCGCGGCGACCGAGGTCGAGCTCAAGGAGAAGAAGCACCGGATCGAGGACGCCCTCTCGACGACCCGCGCGGCCGTCGAGGAAGGGATCGTGGCGGGCGGCGGAACCACGCTGCTCCAGGCGATCCCGGCCCTCGACGCCCTCCATCTCGAGGGCGACGAGCAGGTCGGCGTCGACATCGTGCGGCGCGCCCTCGAGGCCCCGGCGAGGCAGATCGCCGACAACGCCGGCGAGCGCGGCGAGGTCGTCATCGAGCGCGTCAAGAACCTGCCCAAGGGTCAGGGCTTCGACGCCCTCAAGGGCGAGTACGGCGACATGTTCGAGAAGGGCATCGTGGATGCCGCCAAGGTCACCCGCTCCGCGCTCCAGAACGCGGCCTCCATCGCGGCGATGGTCCTCACGACGGAGACGCTCGTGACCGACCTTCCCGAGAAGAAGGACAACGGCAACGGCGGCGGCCACGGCCACGGTGGCGGAGACATGGACTTCTAGTCCGCTTCACTCGCAGGCAGCGCACGAGGCCCCGGCC
>JARLHH010000041.1 GCA_031292335.1 Candidatus Limnocylindrales bacterium
CGGTGGTCACCGCGCCCAGCTCGTCCGCGTCGGCGCTCGCGAACGTGGCGGCCTGGTAGATGGGGACCGACGAAGGCGGCTGGTCCACCCGCGGGACCCGCGTGGATGCCCGGATCGCGCGCGTCGTGAATCCGTCCTCCATCGCCGGATCGTACACCGGCACGGGCGGCCGGCCGCGTCACCCGGCCGGCCCTGGAGCACTCAGCCCAGGGCAGCCGGCCGCGTCGCCCAGCCGGCCCCGGCTCTCAGCCCAGCTCGCCCATCCGCTCGTGCATCGCGGTGCGGATCGGACCGGCGGCGCGCGGCGCGGGAACGATGACGGGCGTCATCGCGCCGGCCCGCGCGTATGGCCCGCCGATCCTGTTCTTGCCGCGCTGCTTGGCGGCGTACATCGCCTCGTCGACCGCGTCCACGAGCTGCTCGAGCGTCGTCCCGTCGTCCGGCCAGGCGACCAGGCCGATCGACACGCTGACGGGCACGTGCTCGTGCCGCTCCATCGTGGGCATCGCCTCGACCCCCTGGCGAATCTTCTCGGCCGCGACGTATGCGCCCGCCGGGTCCGTCTCCGGGAGGAGCACCACGAACTCGTCGCCACCCAGACGCGCCGCGGTGTCGATCCGGCGAACTCCGGCCCGGATGACGTCGGCAACTCCGGCGAGCACGCGATCTCCGGCACTGTGTCCGAAGGAGTCATTGACCTCCTTCAGGTTGTCGAGATCGGCCATCAGGAGGCAGAAGCCGCGGCCGTAGCGGGTCCCGCGCTCGATCTCGCGCTGGACCGCGGCGATCAGGTAGGCCCGGTTCGCCAGGCCCGTGAGCGCATCGATCGTGGAGAGGCGCACAGCTGCCCGGCGCGTCCTCCGCTGCTCGCGCGCGACGACCATCGCGACGTAGGCCAGCAGGATGAGCGCGAGCAGGTTGACCCCGACGATCGCGATCGCGGCCATGTCGAGGCCACCGGATGGGAGATCGACCACGATCGCCACGAAGTAGCTGGCGGCGGCGAGCACGGCCATGGCGACGGCGGCCGGGGGTGGCACGACGAGCGCGGCGCCGACGACGATCAGCGCGAAGGCGAAGAAAAACGGGCTCGGGGCACCGCCGGTGAGCATGACCACGAGCGTCACGAAGACGATCGAGACGACCCCTTCGACGATGTACTTCGCGCGGCCCAGGGCGCTGCCGGGCAGGAGATCATGGGCGACCAGCACGAACAGCCCGGCGAGGCCGAGGATGGCGATGATCGCGCCCTGCCGGTCCGCCCACAGCCCGCTCGTGGACACGAGGATCCCGGTGGAGAGGATCCAGGCCCATCCCGCGATGCGCACGACCCGGTCGTAGGCGGCCACCGGCACGCCGTCGGACACGCCCGCCTCGCCGTCGAGCCCGGCCATGCTCCGGTAGTCGATCGGGCCGAGCGACGCGGCGGCCGGCCGGGGCCGGGGAGCACGACGGGACCGGCGCTGGAGAAGCAGCGCCACGAGCACGGCAATGAGGCCACCGTCCACGACCCCAACCGCGATCAAGCCGAGCACGAGGCCGGCGTTGGACACGCTGCTCCTTGGTGCGGGCGTTCATCCCCGGGCACGTGAGGATCTCCGGCCCGATCTGCATCATAGCCTTCGGTGCGGCTCGTGGATCAACCCAGTTGCAGTCCGGCAGACGCGGATTCCGGGCCCCCGGGACGCCTGGAGCCGCGAGAATCGAGGAAGGGCGGGAGACGCGGTCGAGCGAGCCGCGGAAAAGCGGGGGAGTCGCGCGAATCGCGGCGCCGGCCATTGCGACGCCGGGTGGCGCTCTGATAGCGTCCAGCGGGAGGGGGCGGCGCGCGCCCCACGCTCGGGAGGGCGCCCACCGATGTCGCAGACGGCTCGGCCTCGCGCGCGTCCGGCCGAAGGTCGGGCTCCGGCGATCGAGATCTCCGAGCTCGACAAACGCATCATCGAGCAACTTCAGCGGGACGGCCGGCGGCCCTTCACGCAGATCGCGGCAGACCTGGATGTCTCGGAAGCAACGGTGCGTGCGCGCACCAATCGTCTCGTCGAGCACGGGATCCTCCAGGTCGTGGGCGTCACGGACCCGCTCAAGCTCGGCTTCCATCAGCAGGCGATGATCGGGGTCCGCTGCGAGGCCGCCCAGCTCATGGAGGCGGCCGCGGCCATCAGCGCGTTTCCCGAGGTCGACTACCTGGTCGTGACGGCCGGCGCCTACGACCTGCTCGTCGAAGTCGTATGCGAGGACAACGAGGCGCTCCTGGGGTTCCTGACGCAGAAGCTTCGCCAGGTCGCCGGCGTGCGCGAGACGGAGACGTTCGTCTACCTCAGGATGGTCAAGCAGGTCTACTCCTGGGGGACTCGCTAAGGTCCACCGCGTGGGGGCATGACGCGTGAGCCGCACGGCGCGCACCGGGTCAGCCGCGTGAGCCGGGTGCACCGGGTGAGCCGTGTGAGCCGGGTGACCGCACCGCGTGCACCGGGTGAGCCGCGTGCACCGGGTGCACATCGGGCCTGAGGTACACGCCGTCGCCGGTCGCAGCGCTCACCGGGTGGACGCCGGGTCGGGCACAAACCGGGTCGGCCGGCTGCGCACGACGCGCCGGCGGCACGCCCCGCCGGGTCGGCCCCACACCCGGACCCAGCCCGGCAGGTCACCCCGTGGAAGCGGCCTCGAGGACCGGCAACGGCCGCCCGCCTTCGGCGAGCCAGCAGGCGGCCGCGTGGCCGTTGCCCATGTCGAAGAGCGGCGGCTCCGACGTGCGGCACCGCTCCAGGATCCCGGCCCGGTCGGCCAACGGGCAGCGCGGGTGAAACCGGCAGCCCGTCGGGATCGCGGCCGCGCTCGGCGTCTCGCCGGCCAGGATCTGGCGCTTCGCCCGCTGGCCGATCTCCGGCGGCTCAGGACTGGGCATCACGGAGACGAGCGCCTGCGTGTACGGATTGCCGGGGCGGCGGATCACGTCCTCGGCCGCTCCGATCTCGAGGATCCGGCCCAGGTACATCACGGCGATGCGGTCCGCGATGACCCAGGCGACGGACAGGTCGTGGGTGATGAACAGGTAGGTCAACCCGTGCTCCGTCCGGAGGTCCAGCAGGAGCTTCAGGATCTCGGTCCGGATGGAGACGTCGAGCATGCTGACCGGCTCGTCGGCAACCACGATCTCCGGACCGAGCACGAGCGCGCCGGCGATCACCACCCGCTGGCGCTGCCCGCCCGACAGCTCGTGCGGGTAGCGGAAGGCGAAGTCGGACGCCGGTCGCAGGCCCGACGCCTCGATCGCCTCCAGGACGCGCCGCTCGCGCTCGCTGGCCCGGGGCACGATCCGCTGGACCTCCAGCGGCTCCGCCACGAAGTCGTGGATGGTCTGCTTCGGGTTGAGCGTCTCGTACGGGTCCTGGAAGATGAGCTGGACGCGGCGCCGGTAATCGCGGAGCGCGGGGCCGCCCCAGACGCCCGTCACGTCCTCCCCGTCCAGCAGGAGGCGCCCGCCGGTGGGACGCGTCAGCTTCACGATGACGCGGCCGGTCGTGGTCTTCCCGGAGCCCGACTCGCCCACCAGCCCGAGGACCTCGCCGCGGCGGATCGCCAGGTCGATCCCGTCGACCGCCCGCACCGCCCCGTGCCGGCGGCGCAGGATCGTGTCCGCGAAGCTCCCCCGGATCCGGAAGTGGACCTCGAGGCCCTCGAGGCGGATGAGATCGTCGCTCACGGGAGCACCTTCACGGCACCTGCTCCCCGGCAGGTGACGGCCGCGAGGAGGCCGCATCCGCCCCCGTCAGCTCCAGGACCGGGATCGGCCGGCGAGCGCCGTCGCCGCCGGGCGGGTAGAGGTGGCAGGCGACGCGCACGCCGTCCGCGTAGCGGACCTCCGGCGGGACGGCCTCGCGGCACACGTCCATCGCCATCGGGCAGCGCGGGTGGAAGCGGCAGCCCGGTGGCGGGGTCCGCAGGTCCGGCGGCGAGCCGGGGATCGTCGCGAGCAGGCGCTTGTCGGAGTCGAGGTTCGGGATCGCCGCCAGGAGCATCTGGGTATAGGGGTGCCGCGGGCCGGAGAAGATGGTTCGGACGGGCCCTTCCTCGGCCACCCGGCCGGCGTACATCACCATCACGCGGTCGCAGGTCTCGGCGATCACCGAGAGATCGTGCGTGATCAGGATGAGCGACAGCCCGAGCTCCTCGCGGAGGCGTTCCAAGAGTTCCAGGATCTGCGCCTGGACCATGACGTCGAGGGCCGTGGTCGGCTCGTCCCCGATCACGATCGCGGGGTCGCAGGCCAGGGCCATCGCGATCATCGCCCGCTGGCGCATCCCACCCGAGAGCTGGTGCGGGTAGTCGGCCGCCCGGTCGCGCGCGATCCCGACCAGCTCCAGCAGCTCGCGCGCCCGCCGCTTCGCCTCCGCCTTCGGCAGGCCCAGGCGCTCCACGATCGGCTCCGCCACCTGGTCGCCGACGCGCTGCACGGGGTTCAGGGCGTTCATCGCCCCCTGGAAGATCACCGAGATCTCGCGCCAGCGATAGCGGCGCAGGGCGTTCTCGCTCTTCTGCGCAAGGTCGATCCCGAACAGCTTGACCGACCCCTCGACCACCCTGGCGTTCGGGGGGAGCAGCCGGAGCAGCGAGAGGGCCGTGGTGGTCTTGCCGCAGCCGGATTCACCGGCGATGCCGAGCGCCTCGCCATCGTGCAGCTCGAAGCTCACCCCGTCGACGGCCTTCACGACCCCGGACGAGAGCGTGAAGTAGGTCCGCAGGTTCTCCACGACCAGGAGCGGGGCATCCGGGTCGGCCTGCTTCGGCAGCGGCCACTGGCGCCGGCCGCGTGACGTGCGCGGGGACGGCGTCTCGACCGAGGTGGCCGGTGGCTCCACCGCGGACAAGGGCGCCACCGCGGACGACGGCGCAACCCGGGCTGCCTGGTCGCTCATCAGCGCGTCGCCGACTTCGGGTTCAGGACGTCGTCGAGCGCGTTGCCGACCAGCGTGAAGGCGAGGATGACGACGACCACGCAGACCGCCGGCGGGACGATGTACCACCAGGCGCCCAGCCCGGGCGCGCCGGCCTCCTGGGCGGCGTTGAGGAGCTGTCCCCACGACGGCTGGAAGGGGTCGCCGAGACCGATGAAGGAGAGCGTCGTCTCGGTGAAGATCGCGCCGGCGAACGTGAGGACCGCGTTCGCCACGATCAGGTTGACGACGTTCGGCAGGATGTGCCGCCGCATGATGTGCGCCCGGCTCCCGCCGATGACCCGCGCGCGATCGACGAACATGCGCTCCTTCACGGAGAGCGTCTGCGAGCGGATGATGCGGGCCATCGAGGCCCAGCTGGTCAGGCCGATGACCACGATGATCACGAGCAGCGTGGCCCGGATGCCGAAGAGCTCCGCGTCCGTCCCGACGATGTCGAGGATGATCGGGGCCAGGACGATCGCGAGCACGAAGGTGGGCAGCACCAGGAAGAAGTCCGTGAGCCGCATCAGGACCTGGTCGGTCCGCCCGCCGACGTAGCCCGAGACGATCCCGATCACCGCCCCGAAGAAGATCGTGATCAGGGTGGCCAGCAGCCCGATGGTCATCGAGATCCGGGCCCCGTGGACGGTCAGGTTCAGCATGTCCCGGCCCACCTCGTCGGTGCCGAAGAGGTGCGCCGCGGACGGTGGGTCCAGGGATGTGCCGGTGGCGGTGGTGACGGTCTGGAGCGGCCCCACGAAGAGCTGGGGGGCGAGCGCGAGCACCGCGAACACCACGAGGATCACGGCCCCCACGACACCGTCCGTCCGGCGGGCGTAGCGGCGGGCGAACTCGCGGGCGTTCCGGAGTCGCAGACGCCAGCGGACCCCGCGCACGTTGACCGGGGCGACCGGGACGGCGCTCACTGCCGCACCCGGGGGTCCAGGTAGCCGTAGACGATGTCGGCGACGAAGTTGGCGAGCACGACCGAGACGCCGAGGAGCAGGAAGATCCCCTGGAGCACCGGGTAGTCGCGCGAGTTGAGGGCATCCACGGTGAGCGTCCCGAGCCCCGGCCAGTTGAACACGATCTCCGCGGTGATCGCGCCGCCCACGACATAGCCCAGGTTGATGGCGACCAGCGTCACCGCCGGCAGGAGCGCATTGGGGATCGCGTGCGAGCGCAGGATCTTGCCGTCGGGAAGGCCCTTGGCCCGGGCCGTGGTGATGTAGTCCTCGGCGCGCGTCTCGGTGATCGACGAGCGCATGAGGATGGAGTAGCCGCCGATGAGCCCCAGGCTGATCGTGGCGAGAGGCAGCGCCAGGTGCGCGACGAGATCGCGCAGGAAGTCCACCGGCCCCGAGTAGGTCGCCCCGGCCGTCAGCATCCCCGAGGTGGGGAACCAGCCCAGGCCGGCCGCGAAGATGATGATCATGGGCATGCCGATGACGAAATACGGCATCGAGTAGAGGATCAGGCTGAGGCCGTTGCCGATCCGGTCGGCCAGCCCTCCTCTCCGCCAGCCGGTGTACGCCCCCAGGCCGAGACCGACGAAGATCGCGATCAGCTCCGCGAGGCCGATCAGCAGGATCGTGGGGCCGAAGCGGTCGCCGATCACCTGGGTGACGGCCTGGCCCTGGAACTTCATGGAGTAGCCGAGGTCGCCCTGCAACGTGGCGCCGACATACGCCTCGAGCTGGTCGGGGATGAGCGGCTTGTTCAGGCCCCAGCGGGCCAGCGCGGCCTGCCGCTGCTCGATGGTCACGTTCGGGTTGCGCGGGTTCACGCGGTCCGGCGACCCGGGCATCATCCGGAAGAGGATGAAGTTGAGGAGCACGATCATGCAGATCGTGAAGATCGCCTGGGCCGACTGGCGGGCGAGGTACCGGGCGCTCATGCGCGGATCTTCCGGATCGTCGGCGGACGCACCATCACCGGGTGGCCGGGTCCCCTCCCGGGGGCGTGGAGGGTCGCGGGGCGACCCTCCACCGTGCCGGTCATCTCGTCGCGCCCGGGACCGCTACTCCTCTTCCCCGGACGGCCCCCTCGGCCGGCGCCGGACGAAGAGCACGCCGCCGGCAACCACGAGCACCACGACCAGGATCCCGACGTAGAGCGCGGTGTTGTCACCGCCGCTGCTGCTCGCCGGCACGGGCGCCGGTGAGGCGACCGGTGCCGCAGTTGCGCCCGGCGCCGTGGAGGCCGCGACCGACGCTGCCGGCGTCGGCGAGGGCACCGCGGTCGCGTCGGTCAGCAGCGTGTAGTCGAGCGTGCCGTACGAGAAGAGCGGCGTCCCGTTCGCCAGCGGCTGGTTCTGCCAGCCGCCGAAATGGTCCGTGCGGTACGCCGCGAGGTTCGAGTCGTAGTACAGGATGTCGTAGACGGCCTGGTCGTAGATCATGTTCTGCATCTGGGCCAGGATCGTCTTGCGCGCGGCGTCGGTGGTCGCCGCGTTCTGCTCGTCATAGAGCGTGTCGTAGGCGGGATTGCAGTACTGGCTGTCGGACGACGAGCCGATCGCGTCGCACCGGAAGATCTGCAGCAGCGCGTTCGGGTCCGGGTTGCCGGACCAGCCCCACAGCTCGATGTCGTAGTTGGCCTTGTAGTCGCTGCCGGCTTCGGGCGGGAGGACGATGTTCCCCAGGGTCGCCGAGTCGAACTGCTGGGCGGTGACCTTGATCCCGAGCTGGGCGTACCAGTCCTTCACGAACTGGGCCGACTTTGCATAGATGGGGTCGGTGTCCGGGTAGTCCAGCCGCAGGCTGATCGGATTGCCCTGCTTGTCCAGGCGGTTCCCGTTCGCGTCGAGCTTGTAGCCGGCCGCGTCCAGCTTCTGCTCCGCGAGCGCGATGTCGAAGGTCCGTGGATGGTCGGGCTCCACGTGCCACTGGCCGAGGACGGGTGGCACGATGGTCGTGCCGACGTCGCCGTAGCCGCCGAGGACTCGGGCGACGAGCGTCGGCTTGTCGATCGCGTAGCCCAGCGCGTCACGGAAGGCCGGGTCCCAGAGCGCCTGGGTCGAGGGCCCGATGCCCGCGCCGAGCTTCTGCCCCTTCGTGGCGCCGTACTCGTTGAAGGCAAGCTGCGTCCAGCCGTTTGCCGCGCCGACGACCGTCTTGATGTTCGGCTGGCCCTCCAGCGACTTGAGCTGGTCCGAGTTCGGGCCGCGCGCGTAGTCGATCTCGCCGGCCTTGAGCGCCTGGACCATCGTGTCGTCGGTCTTGAAGAACTGCATGACGATCTCGTCCTCGGCGCCCTGCTTGCCCCAGTAGTAGGGGTTTCGGACGAAGCGGACGTACTGGCTCGTCTGCCACTCGGCCGCGGTATAGGGTCCCGTCCCGACCAGCGGCGCCACGAACTTGGCGTCGCCGATCGTCTTGTACGTGTACGTGCCCCAGATGTGCTGGGGGATGATCGGCAGGTAGGTCTGGAGGATCCGGTCGGACGGGTCGGTCGTGTAGGCGATCATGGTCTGGGCGTCCGGGCACTCGACCTTCGTGACGCCGGCGTCCTTCAGGCCGGGATCCAGGTAGCCGGCCCCGATGTTCGCTCCGTCCGCGATGGCCGCAACCGCGAGCCCCCACGAGAAGCACGCGTCGGCAGACGTGGCGGGCTGGCCGTCGGACCACTTCATGCCGGTCCGGATGTGGAACGTCCAGGACTTCCCGTCGGCGGCACGCGTCCACGAATCGGCGAAGCCGGGGACCGGCTCCAGGTTCGGGCCAAAGTCGACCAGCAGGTTGTAGGTCAGCTGGAACACCTCGTAGCCGCTGACCAGGAGCGTCTGGTACGGGTTGAGCGAATCGAGGTCCTGGACGGTGCCCACGCGCAGGATCAGCGGGCTGGCCGCCCGCGCGGGCACGGC
>JARLHH010000253.1 GCA_031292335.1 Candidatus Limnocylindrales bacterium
CCGATGCGAACGCTCTCGGACGACTACTCGGACGAACCCGAGCCCGAGGATTCCAATCGCGTGCCAGAACCCAAGGAACCGGGCCGCGTGCGTCGCCTGCTCGACAAGCTCGGGCGGCACTCGGATCGCCGCTGATCCTCCTCGCTCCCCGCTCCGATACCGGGCGGCTCACGATGGTCGAGACCACAATGGAGCGCATGGAGATCGTGCGGGCGAGCATCCCCGACGCCGTCCTGATCGTCGTCTTCAGTGGCCTCCCATGTCAGCTGCTCAACAACCGCGTTCGATGGGAGGTCGTGACGGGCGAGGACTGGTGGACCGAGGGGGCCGCTGCCTGACCGCGCCGGGCGCTCCCCTCCCGTGCGTTACGCGAGTTGACGATATCCGTGACCAGCTGAGCCGACCCGGGCGGGACGCGAGATGTCCGCGTGCCCACGAGTCCTCGAGTGTGCGCGACGCTACGACCGCGTTCCGCTCCCTCACCGTGTCAGGCGAGCCTCAGGACGCGGATAATCCGGCGATGCCGCATCCCGCCATGCGACCGTCCTCCACTCCGCCGTCGCGGGACGCGCGCGAGCCTGCGGTCGTGGTCGTGCTCGCAACGCCCGTGGGTCCGCTCCACGCCGCCGCGACCTCGCGGGGGATCGTCGGCCTGGAGCTGCGCACGACGGATGCTGCCTTCGTTTCGTCCGTGGGAGCGCGAACCCGGCGTTCGGTCGTTCCGGCTGCGGACACCGCCGCCCCGCCGGCAGCGCGCGCCCACCTAGAGGTGCTGGAGCACGAGGTCGACGAGTACTTCGCCGGGAGCCGCGCGGTCTTCGAGGTGCCCATCGTCCTCGAGGGGATCGGCGACTGGGACCGGCGTGTCCTGGAGGGCGTGCGCACCATCCCGTTCGGGACCACGGCATCGTACGGCGCGGTGGCCCGGCGAATCGGGGCGCCGCGCGCCGCGCGGGCCGTGGGCGGCGCCGTCGGGCGCAATCCGGTGGGCCTGCTCGTCCCCTGCCACCGGGTGATCGCCGGCGACGGGACGCTCGGCGGCTACGGCGGCAGCTGGTTCGGCAGCCGGGAGGAGCTGCTCGCGCTGAAGCGGACGTTGCTCGCCGGCGAAGGCGTCACGATCCCCGACCGGTGAGCCCGTCGCGCCGCGCACGTCGTGAATCAGGCGTGCGGTTCGCCGGCCCGGGCCGTACCCTCCAGCGATGACCGCGGTCCTGCGCGCCTACCGTCTCCTGCTGCGGAACCGGCCGCTGACGCGTCTCCTGGCCGGCGAGTTCGTCTCGTCGATCGGCGACTGGCTCTACCTTCTTGCCATCCTGATCCTGGTCTACGAGGTCTCGAACGATCCGCTCGTGCTGGGGATCGTCGGCGCGGCGCGGGTCCTGCCGTACGTCTTTCTGTCCATCCCGGCCGGGATCATCGCGGACCGGTACGACCGGCGCCTGATCCTGCTCGTCACCGACGTCGCGCGCGGCCTGCTCATGCTGGTCATGGCGGGGCTCGTGGCGGCAGATGCCCCGGTCGCGACGATCGTGGTCCTGGCCGTCGTGGCGACCTGCTTCTCGACCTTCTTCTACCCGGCAATCGGCGCCTACCTGCCCTCGCTGGTCGCCGACGAGGAGCAGCTGGGACCCGCCAACAGCGCCTGGTCCAGTCTCGAGAACCTTGCCTCCATGATCGGGCCGGCGATCGGGGGCCTGCTCATCGCCGCCGGTGGGCTCGTGCTCGCCTTCGTCCTCAATGCCGCAACGTTCGCTGTCATCGCCGTCGTGCTGTGGCGGCTTCCGTCGCCGCCGCGGGGTGCGACGGGCCCGGCGGGCGCGTCGGGCGAGGCTTCGAGTTCGGCTGCCATCGCGGCCGCGGCAGCCGATGCCACCCGGGACCAGGCGGCCCGGGACGCGTTCCGCCGTGTTCGCGTGCCCGTCCTGGGTCTCGCCCTGATTGACATCGTCGGGAGCGTCGCGGGGGGCGGCATCGCGGTCCTGACGGTCGTCATCGCGGTCGGGTCGCTGGGTGCCGGCGAGGCGGGGACGGGATTCCTGAACGCAGGGATCGGGATCGGAGGGCTCGTCGGCGCGCTCCTGGCGGGTGCCCTGGTGCTTCGTCCGAGCCTGGTCGTTGTCCTCGCCGGCGGCTCGGTCGTGCTGGCAGCCGGGCTCGCGGCGCTCGGCATCGCGGGCTCGCTCCCGGTCGCCGTCGCGATGATCGCGGTCGCCTCCGCCGGGGCGCTCGTGGTCGAGGTGACCAGCACGACGATCCTCCAGCGCGCGATCCCCGATGCCATCCGGGGCCGCACGCTCGGCATCCTCGCCACCACCTCCACGATCGCGTTCGCGGCCGGGTCGTTTGCCCTGCCCGTGCTCGCCGATGCGGTGGGGATCGGACCCGTCCTCGGCGCGACAGGCGTCGCGATCGTCGTCGCGGGCCTCCTCGGAGCCGTGCTTGCAGCGCCGGCCGCCCGGCGCTCGGCCACGGGACCGGCCGCGGGCCGATTCGCCAGCCTGGCGCGCCTGCCGCTCTTCGCGGGGGTGCCGGCCGCGACGCTCGAGGCCGTGGCATCCCGGCTGGTCGAGGTCATGGTCCGGGCGGGCGAGGTCGTCATCCGGCAGGGCGACCCGGCGGATCGCTTCTACCTGATCGGGACCGGGACCTTCGAGGTGACGCGCCGCGACCCCGGCGCGCCCGCGGCGACCGCCCCGGCGCACCTGCGGACCATGACGAGCGGCGAGGTGTTTGGCGAGATCGGGCTGCTGCGAGCCACCGCGCGGACTGCGACCGTGACGGCAACGACGGATGGCACGCTCCTCGCGCTCGACGGCCCGAGCTTCCTGGAGCTCGTCAACGCCGGGCCCGGCGTCGCACCGCGCCTCCTCGACCTGCGCCGCGGCGCGCCGGGAGCGGCGGGCTGAGGAGCACCTGCGGCCAGCTGTCACCCGCGCGACAGGGCGTCTGTCCGGCCGGGGATTGCCGGCGGGTCCCGGACCCGCCACGATGCGTGGATACCGGAGCCGTGGCGCCGGGGCCGCCGTGGCGGCCGTGGGACGTAGCCGACAGGGGTGGACAATGCGAGACCGGGACGAGAGCCGGCCGGATGGCCTCATGGACGCGCGCCGTCGCATCGGCCCGGGCGACGGCGCTGCCGACGACGACGTGAGCGGCCACGGCATGCCGGAGATTCCGGGTGCCGGGGACGGCTTCTCCGCGGCGCCGCGGCTCCCCCGCCGGGACGGCCTGGCGGGTGGGACGGAGGACGACGTCGAAGGGCACATGTTCGTCGCGCGCCTGCACGACGGGCCGGCCGACGGCGACCTGCCGCCCGCCGCGGACAAGACACCGACCGCCTGACGCGCTGCCCGGTCGCCGCAGACCGGGACTCACAGGACCAGCTCGCGCGAGCCTGAAGGGCGAGCTTGAAGTCGGCCGTTCCGAACCTCCGGGGACGGCCGACTTCCTCGTTCTTCCCCGTCCAGGCGCCGGCCGGCTTCCCCGCTCAGGCGCCGGGTGGGGTCGCCGTCGCCGCGAGGATCGCCTTCACCTCGAACGGGGTGACCTCCGGGTGCTTCGCCCGGATCAGCGCCGCGTACCCGGCAATGTGGGGTGCCGCGAAGCTGTTGCCTGACGCGGTCATGCGGCCCCCGGCGCGCCACGCCACGTCGACGTCCAGGCCGTGGGCCCCGAACTCCACGGGGGGTCGCGGGTTGTAGAACCAGGCGGCGGGGTTCGCCAGGTCGTGCGCGGCGACGGAGACGACCGAGGCGAAGAGCGACGGGTAGCTGTTTCCGGGGACGTTGTTGGCCGCGCAGACGAGGAGCGCGTTCGCGAAGTAGGCCCGGTCGGCCAGCTCGTGGAACAGGCCGAAGAGCGCGTCGCTCTTCGAGGAGAGGGACAGGTTCATCACGCCGACGCCCTGCTCGATCGCCCAGTCGAGACCGGCGGCAAAGACGATCCCCTTGCCGCGGTTGTCGGGCCCCAGGACGCGGACCGAGACCAGGTCCGCACCCGGGGCGATCGCGTGGATGATCCCGGCGCAGGCCGTGCCATGCCCCACGACGTCGAGGGCATCGGCGTCGTCGAGCACGAGCGGGTCGTCGTCCGAGTCGGCTGCCAGCTCCACCCGGACGCTGCGGACGAGCTTCCCCCCGACGGCGGGATGATCGCGCTCGACGCCGGAGTCGATGATCGCGACCGTGACGCCGCTCCCATCCGTCCCCCCGATCGCCCACTCCCGGTCCAACGTGCCGAACGGGGGCAGGTGGCGCAGCGCGTCGCGTCGCGCGCCGACGAACGGCTCGCTCCAGGCGGGGAGGACCTGGTCGGTCATCCGCCCGGAGCGCGGAGACGACCGGCCCGCCGGCCCCCACCGCGCTCGGCCTGGCGTACGAGAACGTCGAGAAGGGCGCCGAGCAGCTCGCGGTGCTCCGGTCCGACCCGGCGGAGCGCGGCGATCTGCTCGACCAGCGGCCAGAGCGGGTCGTCCGGGTCGTCCACCTGGGCAAGCGCCGCGACCACCAGCGCATCGATTCCCGCCGGGGGCACGTCGTCGCCCGTGAGCGCCCCGATGACCGACCGCAGGAGCGTGGACGTGTCGCGCTCGACCCGGCTCGCCCGGATCGCCACCGTCGCCTGCCGGGCGAAGACGCCCGCGAGCTCGATGTCGCGCAGCGAGAAGCTCGCCTCGCTGCGCTTGTCGAGCACCTCGAGGACGCCGAGCGTGCCGCGACCGTCCACGAGCGGGGCCGCCACGATGCTCCGCGGCACGTACTGGGTCTGCTCGGCGAAGCTTCGGCCGAACCGCGGGTCGGCCCGGACGTCGGCGATCGCGAGCGCCTGGCCGCTGGAGAAGACGTACCCGACCAGGCCGCGATCCGGCGGGATCTCCAGGCCCACCACGCCCTGGCCCTGCTCCCCCGCCGCAACGCGGAAGACGAGCACGTTGCGGGCCGGCTCGTAGAGCGCGAGGGAGGCTGCCTCCGCCTCGAAGAGCGCCACCGCGGCCTCCACGACCGAGCGGAGCACTGCCTCCGCGCTGCCCAGCTCGAGCCGGCGGGCAACCTCTGCCCGGCGGCCGATCGCGGCCAGGGCCGCGCGCGCGTCGCGATCGAACGACGCCGCGCGGCGCCGCGGGCGGAATGCCGGGTCGGTCATCGGGTCGTGCCGATCGGGCTCAGCGCGTGGCCGCCCGCTCGAGGCGGTCCAGGTCGGGCACGACCAGCGTGTCGCGGTCGATCCGGATCAGGCCCTCCGCCGTGAAGTCCCCGAGCAGCCGGTTCACGGTCTGGCGCGTCCCCCCGATCATCGCGGCGAGCTCGGACTGGGAGAAGCTCCAGTTGAGCGTCACGGGTCCGACCGGATCCGGGTCGACCTCGCGGGCCAGGCGGACGATCCGGCGCGCCAGCCTGCCGGGCAGGTCCAGGAAGTGCAGCTCCTCCACGTGGTGCGTGAGCCGGCGCAACTCGGCCACCAGGCCCGCCAGCAGCTCGTGGCGCAGCGCGGGAACGGTGTCGATGAGCTGGCCAAACGCATCCCGGCGGAGCACGAGGGCGGTCGTCGCCTCGTGGGCGATCGCGGTCGCCGATCGTTCTGCTCCGTCGAGCAGCGCGAGCTCGCCGAAGAAGTCGCCCGGGCCCAGCGTGGCGATGATCGCCTCCTCCTCGCCCTCGGGAGACGGCAGCACGATCTTGACCGCACCGGAGTCGATGATGTAGAGGGAATCCCCGGGGTCGCCCTGGTGGAAGATCGTCTCGTTGCGGCGGTAGCGGCGCGTACGCAGCGAGTCGATGCAGACGCCCAGCGTGGCGTCGTCCACCCGGGAGAAGAGCGCGCAGTTCCGGAGCGCCTTGGCGGCGGTCGTCCGTGCGGTCGCTGTCACGCTCGTCCCCTCAGCTGCGCCTCGTGACCTGGGTACCGCGCCGAATGCTAGAGGCGCAGGGGGCGCCGCGCAATGCGCAGCCGCGTGCGACGCGTCAAGGGAAGATGCGTCGGCCGGTCGCGGGAGCATCCAAACCTGGCAAACGGGGAGCGCCAACGGGTGAACGGGCGGGCAGTGGGCGAGCGGGCGATTCGCGGCGGACGCGAAGACGGGCGGAGTCCTGCGACTCCGCCCGTCCCAGGGGCGACGAACCTGGCGCGAGGATCAGCGCTTGCGCCCCAGTGCTCGCTTCGCCTCGCCGATCAGGGAGTTGCGGGAGGCTTCCCGCTGGACGTCCCGCTCGCGGGCCCGGGCAAGGTCGCGAGCGAGCATCGGGTTCATGACGCCGATGTTGTGGCCCTCGACGTCGTCCTCGGTCGCCTTGCGGGTGGCGAAGTCGTCGCCCTCGACCGCCTTGCGGGTCGAGAAGCCGTGGCCCTCGACGTCGTCCTCGGTCGCCTTGCGGGTGGCGAAGTCGTCGCCCTCGACCGCCTTGCGGGTCGAGAAGCCGTGGCCCTCGACGTCGTCCTCGGTCGCCTTGCGGGTGGCGAAG